>CANFWV010000009.1 GCA_947450695.1 Comamonadaceae bacterium | reverse complement strand
TTCCGGCAGGCGGGCCGTCTGACCAGTTGGCGAGAATTTTGAGTGAGCAACTGGGCAAGGAGTTGAATCAAAAAGTGCTTGTGCAAAATCGCCCGGGCGGCAATGGCGCTCTAGCCGCTCAGTTCGTCGCCAGCGCGCCACCCGATGGCAAAACAATCTGGCTGACAACTGCCGGTGCGGTGTCGATCAACCCGGTTTTGTACCCTGAACTGGCCTACGACATGAAGAACTTTGCACCGGTTTCGCTGGTGGTGAACAACCGGGAAATTCTGGTGGTCAATCCTAAGAATGTCGCAGCGGATGGCGCTCAGTTTGTTCAAAATGCGATGAAGCCCAAGGAGATGACCAACATTGCGTCTTCTGGCATCGGCAGCATGCCCCACATGGCGATGGCCTTGTTGGCTGAATCGACCAAGGTGCCCTTCACCCACATTCCGCACAAAGGCGCAGCGCCCGCCATCACTGACTTGATGGGCGGCCATGTGGATGGATTTTTTGGTGATGTACCCGGTGTGTTGCCTTTTATTCAGTCCGGAAAATTGAAAGCCATTGGTATCGCCGCACCGCACAGGCATCCGCTTTTTCCAGACGTAAAAACCTTTGACGAAATGGGCATCAAAGGGATGGATTTGAATAACTGGAGCGCTGTCTATGTCTCCAAACAAGTGCCTGCAGCGGTTGTCAATGACCTTAATCGCGCGATTCGCCGTGCACTTGACAACCCTGCCGTCAAGGCAAGGCTGAGCGCAACCGGCACAGATCCGCAGGCGTCCAGCCCCGAGGAGTTGGCTGCTTTGGTGCAAAGCGACTTGGCGAAGTGGACGCGCATTATCAAAGCCTTTGATATCAAGCCCGAATAATGACCATCCGATCTGTTCAGGCGATCCCCGTCAGCTTGCCATTTGAGATGGGTGGCCCCAAACCCTTGTTTGCGGGTATTCCCCGGCAAATGGACATGTTGTTGGTGCGTGTTGAAACCGATGCGGGACAAGTCGGTTGGGGCGAGGCATTTGGTTTGGCGGTTTGGCCGGCGACGCGTGCGGCCATGCAGCAGCTGATCGCTCCCTTGGCGATGGGCTGGGATGAAACTGATATTGCGGGCCTCTCAGACAGCATTCAGCGCAAGCTGCATTTGTTGGGGCGTACCGGTCCGGTGATGTTTGCGCTGTCCGGTTTGGACATTGCGTTGTGGGATCTGGCCGGTAAGGCCGCAGGAAAATCTTTGTCGGAGATGCTCGGTGGCGCTCGGCACACGAGTCTTCCTGTGTATGCCAGCCTGATGCGTTACGGCGACTCTGCGCTGGTCGCCCGCAATGCTGCGGCAGCCTGTGCGCGGGGGTTTCAGGCCATCAAGTTGCACGAGGTTCAGACGCAGCATGTGGTCGCTGCCCGCGCGGCGATAGGACCGGATGTCGCATTGATGCTTGACACCAACTGTCCCTGGACGGTTCAACAATCTTTGAGCATGGCCAATGAGCTTCGGCCTAGCGAATTGCTATGGCTGGAGGAACCGCTGTGGCCACCCGAAGATTTTGCAGGTTTGGCTAAGATCCGGCGCGAGTCTGGCATTGCCATTGCCGCTGGCGAAAATACCATGACGGCACACCATTTCGGTCAAATGTTTGACGTGGGTGCGGTGGATTACGCCCAACCCAGTGTCACCAAAATCGGTGGTGTCACCGAGTTCATGAAAGTGGTTGCCATGGCTGGGACGCATGGCATTCCTGTGATGCCGCATTCACCGTACTTTGGCCCGGGCCTTCTGGCGACATTGCACATGACCGCCACTTTTTTACCTGAAACCATGGTCGAATATTCCTACGCTGACTTGGGTGCGAGTCCATTGGGGGCCTCCATTGAGGTTCACAACGGGCGCATCAACGTTCCGACCGGACCCGGACTGGGCTGCGACCCAGACCCCGATGTCGTTGACAAGTACAGATTGGACGTCACCCCATGACCGCAAGCAGTTTCTCGCCATTGACGATCGAGCATCGGCCCGTCGTCATTCGCCGCATTGAGTCGTTTGTTTACCGTGCGCCGGTCGACAAACCGGTGGTTTCAACGCTAGCCAAAATCACCGAGCGGGTGTCGCTGCTGGTGCGCATAGAAGATCAGGACGGGGCCTTTGGTTGGGGCGAAATTTACAGCACCTTGCCGTCTTACGGTGCCGAGCACCGCGCCATGGTGTTGCATCGAACCATCGGGCCTTTGTTGTTGGGTCAACAGGTGACGAACCCAGCCAAGTTCTGGGCCATGGGCACGCAGAAAACGCATGCGATGACGATCCAGACAGGGGAGCCCGGCCCCATGGCGGCCGTGTTAGGTGGGCTGGATTGCGCTTTGTGGGATTTGTTTGCGCGCAAAGCGGGGCAGCCCCTGTGTTCGTTTCTGGGCGCTGCACCTCGCCCTGTGCCGGCGTATGCCAGTGGCCTTAATCCCGCCGATGGACCTGAGGTGGTGGCGGTTTCTCGCGCCAATGGTTTTCGTGCCTTCAAGCAAAAAATTGGATTTGGAGAAACCTCTGATCTGACAAACCTTCAGCGCATCCGGGATGGCATGGCTGACCACGAGCGCCTGATGGTCGATGTGAACCAAGGCTGGACGCTGACGCAAGCCCTCTACATGGCGCCGTTGCTCGCACCCTTTCAACTGGATTGGGTCGAAGAGCCACTGATGGCGGATCGGTCTGCCAACGAGTGGCTTCAGTGTGCAGCGGCTTTTTCTGCCCCCTTGGCCGGTGGCGAAAACTTGCGCGCAGACGCTTTTGCCGAGCAGTCGCAGTGGCTGGATGTGATTCAACCGGATGTTGGTAAATGGGGCGGCATCACGGGGGGCTGGTCAGTGGGGCGCAAGGCCTTGGCCGCCGGAAAGCGCTATTGCCCGCATTGGTTGGGCGGCGGTATTGGCATGATGTTCTCAGCGCATTTACTGGCGGCTGTTGGCGGCCCAGGGAGCTTGGAAGTGGATGTCAATGAGAACCCGCTGCGTGACGTGTTGAGCCAGCCTTACCCGGCGCTACTGAACGGTGCGATTGTTTTGTTGGACAAAGCGGGCATTGGCGTTGAGCCGAATAGGGACATGGCCGCAAGGTGGCTGGTGAACCATCAGGAAACCTTCAGCGCTTAGTGTGCCGCGATCCGCGGTGTGCGTGATTCGCTTTTTTCTTTTTCAATTCTTCTTTCGCAACTCAAATGACCATTTTCAGGAGACATCGTATGCTGACTTTCTCACGGGTGATCTTTGCGGTGTTGTTGACGTTGGCACTGATGCCAGCCGCCAACGCTCAGGACTACCCGACCAAACCTGTCCGCCTCTTGGTTGGATTTCCGCCCGGAGGCCTGGCAGACATCATGGCCCGCGTGATCTCGGAAAAATTGGGTGTGCTTTGGAACCAAAGGGTCATCGTCGAAAACCGACCCGGCGCCTCTGGCACGATCGCGGCTGACGCTGTGGCCAAGGCCGCACCAGACGGTCACACCCTGCTGGTGATTTTGACCAACCATGTGGTGGTGGCTGCGGTTCAGCCGAAACTGCCTTTCGATCCGTTGACAGACTTCACCGCTGTGTCATTGCTCGGCAGTTCGCCCTTGCTGCTGATGGCAAACCCCAAGTTGCCTGTGAACAATTTGTCGGAGCTGATTGCGTTGGCGAAATCAAAGCCTGGCGTGGTCAGCTATTCAACGCCTGGTGACGGTTCGGTGCACCATTTGTCGCAAGAGCTTTTGAACTCAGCCGTTGGCGTCAAAATGTTGCACGTCCCTTATTCAGGCGGTGCGCAGGCCATGTTGGACGCTATGGCCGGTGTGGTCGACCTCAATATAGGCAGCCCTGCGCAGTCTTTGCCGCAAGTGGAGGCGGGAAAACTCAAAGCTTTGACTTTCTCTGGTCAAAAACGTTCTGCCTTGTTGCCGAACGTCCCGACGGTTGCTGAGTCGGGTGTGCCCGGTTTCGAAGCGGCTTTATGGGCCGGTGTGCTGGCGCCAGGCAAGATGCCCAAGGCCTTGGTGTCCCGAATTCAAGCGGATTTGAAGCAGGTCATGAACTTGCCGGATGTGCGCGAACGCATGCTCAAACTCGGTGTTGACGTTGTGGCGAGTCAACCCGAAGAGTTTGACCGCTTTATGCGTTCCGAATTGGTTAAATGGGGCGGTGTAGCAAAGCAGGCTGGCGTGAAAGCCAACTGATCCTTTCTCACTCAGCTGAAGCGCGACTGTCGCAAACAGTCCAGCAAACAGTTCCTCATCAGCTGCCAAACTGTGAGGAATGTTTGAGATGCGTCAACTTCTGAGGGGTGTGAGTCACTACTATTTTCAGTGGCTTCGCACTTTTTTCTTCAGGAGATTCGCATGAAATACGTTCACAAGTGTTTACTTTTATCAGCCTTGGTCGCCTCGCTCTCCGGTTGCGCGACGCAGCAAGGCCAACAGGAGCAGGGCGGCATGATCATTGGTGGCCTGCTGGGTGGCGTGCTTGGCTCGCAGATGGGTCAAGGCAGCGGCCGAACGGCTGCGACCATTGTGGGCACCATGATTGGGGCGACGGTGGGCGGCAATGTGGGCCGATCGATGGATCAAACCGATCGGCTGAAAACAGCACATGCATTGGAAAACGTCCGCACTTCAGTTCCAACAACGTGGGTCAATCCTGACTCACGCAATCAATACACCGTGACACCCACCCGTACCTATGACGCCAGCGCCGGTCCGTGCCGCGAGTACACAGTTCACTCTGTGGTGGCGGGCAAAAACGAGACTGTTTATGGCACGGCTTGCCGGCAGACGGATGGCAGCTGGAAGGCCACGAACTGAACCGGCGGGTCTGTTCGTGGCTTTGGCGATGACTTACTTCTGAATATCGCCCAAGCAGAGGTATTTCATTTCCAAGTATTCGTCCATGCCGTGGCTGGAACCTTCGCGGCCAAGGCCGGACTGCTTGACGCCACCGAAGGGCACATGCTCGGTGGCGATCACGCCGGCGTTGATGCCGACCATGCCGTATTCGAGGGCTTCTGCCACGCGGTAAATGCGGCCGATGTCGCGGCTGTAAAAGTAGCTGGCCAGACCGAACTCAGTGTTGTTGGCGGCGTCAATGGCGTCCTGTTCATTCTTGAAACGGAACACAGGTGCGAACGGACCAAAGGTTTCTTCGCGCGCGCAGAGCATGTCGTTGGTGGCTTCTGAGATCACGGTGGGTTCGAAGAATTGACCCGTCAGGGCTTTGCCGCCAGCCATCAACTTGCCGCCTTTGGCCAGGGCATCGGCCACATGGCGTTTGACCTTATCAATCGCGGCGTCTTCGATCAGCGGGCCTTGCACGACGCCGTCGTCAAAGCCATTGCCGACCTTGAGGGCCTTGACCTTGGCGGCGAATTTTTCAACGAAGGCGTCGTACACACCCTCTTGCACATAGATGCGGTTGGCGCAGACGCAGGTTTGGCCGGCGTTGCGGTATTTGCTGGCCATCGCGCCTTCAACAGCGGAGTCCACATCGGCATCGTCAAAGACGATGAAGGGCGCATTGCCGCCGAGTTCTAGCGCGAGTTTTTTGACGGTCGGCGCGCTTTGTGACATCAAGATTCGGCCGACTTCCGTGGAGCCGGTGAAGCTGATGTGGCGCACCACGTCGCTGGCGCAGAAGATCTTGCCGACTGCAATGGAGTTGTCACTGTCTGCGGTCAGCACGTTCAGCACGCCCGCTGGAATACCGGCGCGCAGGGCGAGTTCGGCTGCGGCCAGCGCGCTCAGTGGCGTCAGCTCGGCCGGCTTGATGACCACCGTGCAACCGGCAGCCAGCGCCGGAGCGACTTTGCGTGTGATCATGGCCAGCGGAAAGTTCCACGGCGTGATGGCCGCGCAAACGCCGATGGGTTGTTTCAGCACCATCAGGCGACGGTTGTTGTCAAACTGAGGCAACGTTTCGCCGTTCACGCGCTTGGCCTCTTCGGCATACCACTCGACAAAGCTGGCGCCGTAAGCGACTTCGCCTTTGGCTTCGGCAAAGGGTTTGCCTTGCTCGGCCGTCATGATGCGGCCTAAGTCTTCCACGTTGGCCATCAGCAGTTGATACCACTTGAGCAAAATTGCGTGGCGTTCTTTGCCGGTTTTTTTGCGCCAGGCGGGCAGGGCCGCGTTGGCGGCGTCAATGGCCGCGTTAGCGTCTTTAGGCCCTAGGTTGGCGACATCGGCGAGTTTCAAACCGGTGGCCGGGTCGTTCACATCGAACCGGTCGCTGCCTTTGACCCATTGGCCATTGATGAGCGCATCTGTCTTTAAAAGGGTCGGGTCGTTGAGCAGTGAAAGGGGGGAAGTCTTCATGTCCATGGTGTTGAGTCTCTGTTGTGTTGAGGCGTCCCGTTAGAGGAACTAACGTTTGACTTTACAGCAATCCGTCATGCCGAGTGCCCATTACCCTGCGGTGATTTTCCGGTCTCTGACAACCGTCGCCCACTGGGTTTGCTGGGCTTTGAGAAAAGCCGCAACACGGCCATCGGCACCGTCTGGAAAAACCTCGCCGCTCAATGCGCGGACGCGGCCCAGCACTTCCGGGTCAGCCATCGCTTTGCGCAAGGCCGCCACCAGCATGGACTTGACCTGTGGATCCATGCCGGCGGGGCCGAGCACCGGGTTCCACTCCAACACCTCATAAGCGGCAACGCCGGCTTCTTGCATGGTCGGGATGTCGGGCAAGGCACGTGTGCGCAGCCGGCTCGTCACCGCCAAAGGACGCAGTCGGCCTGATTGGATTTGGCCCAGCGACGAAGCCACATTGGCAAAGAACAGCGGCACTTGCCCTGCCATCACGTCATTCATTGCGGGTCCCCCACCGCGGTAGGGCACGTGTACCAAGCTGACGCCGGCACGGGCTTCAAACAGCGCGCCTGCCAAGTGCTGCGCAGAACCGTTGCCTGACGAGGCATACGAAATCTGACCTGGCTTTGCCTTGGCCAGTTTGATCAGCTCGCCCACGCTCTTGGCTTCGAACTGCGGCGAGCACACCAGCACGTTCGGGAAAAGCGCCAAGACGGCCAATGGCGTGAAGGCTTTTTCGGAGTCGTAGGGCAGCTTGGGAAACAGTGACGGGTTGACCGCGAAGGACGATGCATCGAGCAACAGTTGTGTGCCGTCAGGCGTGGCGCGCGCCACTTGGCTGGCGGCGATCTGCCCGCTCGCTCCAGGCTTGTTGTCGACCACCACGGTTTGGCCCAAGGCCTCGGCCAAGCGGGGCGCAATCAACCGCGCCATCAAATCGGCACCGCCGCCTGCGGCATATGACACGACCAAGGTGATGGTTTTGCCACCTGCAATTTGACCTGCCGCATAGGTCAACGTCCAAGGTGCTGACAAAGCCACCGCCGAAGCCTGCAGGAGTTTTCGGCGGGATCTGTTGAGCTTCGATGGTGTGAGATGTACTGGCAACAAAGGTGGATTTTGAAATGTCATGGTCTTGTCCGATGGGTCAATCTTTGCAGCGATGGTAACGGTGGCCCCGAAACTTATAATCACGGGTTACCCGAAACAAGCACTTATATGCAGCCTGGGCCCTTGCGGGCCTGAGGTCAACAGAGCCCTTCCAAGATGAGCCAAACCAATTTCACCGTCGCCGACATCCGCAAGACTTTTCTTGATTTCTTCGCGTCCAAAGGCCACACGGTGGTGCCGTCCAGTCCGCTGGTGCCCGGCAATGACCCGACGCTGATGTTCACCAACTCAGGCATGGTTCAGTTCAAAGATGTGTTTCTCGGCGCCGACAAACGTCCTTATGTGCGTGCGGCGTCTGTGCAAGCATGCTTGCGTGCCGGCGGCAAACACAACGACCTGGAAAACGTCGGCTACACCGCCCGTCACCACACGTTTTTTGAGATGCTGGGCAACTGGAGCTTTGGCGACTACTTTAAGCGCGAGTCGCTGAAGTGGGCTTGGGAGCTGCTGACCGAAGTCTACAAATTGCCTGCAGACAAGCTCTGGGCCACGGTCTACATTGACGATGACGAGGCCTACGACATCTGGACACAAGAGATTGGCCTGCCGCCTGAGCGCGTGGTACGCATTGGTGACAACAAGGGCGCCAAGTACCAGTCGGACAATTTTTGGATGATGGCCGACACCGGCCCTTGCGGTCCGTGCAGCGAGATCTTTTTTGACCACGGCCCAGAGATCGCTGGTGGCCCACCCGGTTCACCCGACCAAGACGGTGACCGCTACATCGAGATTTGGAACAACGTGTTCATGCAGTTCGACATGCAGCCCGACGGCTCTGTCAAACCGCTGCCTGCGCCTTGCGTCGACACCGGCATGGGTTTGGAGCGATTGGCTGCCATTCTGCAGAACGTTCACAGCAACTACGAGATCGATATTTTTGACGCGCTGATCAAAGCCGCTGCGCGTGAAACAGGCGAGACCGAATTGGGCAACAAGTCTTTGTTCGTCATCGCCGATCACATTCGCGCCACCGCATTTTTGGTCAGTGACGGTGTCGTGCCGTCCAACGAGGGCCGTGGTTATGTGCAACGCCGCATCATTCGGCGGGCGATTCGTCACGGCTACAAACTGGGTAAAAAGACACCGTTTTTTCACAAGCTGGTGGCTGACTTGGTGCAGCAGATGGGTGACGCTTACCCACGCCTCAAAGCTGATGAAAAGCGCATCACCGATATTTTGAAGACTGAAGAAGAACGCTTCTTTGAAACGCTGGCCATCGGCATGGAGATTCTTGATGCTGCCTTGGTCGGTGGCGTCACTGTGTTGCCGGGCGAGGTCGCCTTCAAGCTGCACGACACCTACGGTTTTCCGCTTGATTTGTCGGCTGACGTGTGCCGCGAGCGCGGCCTCAGCGTTGACGAAGCTGGCTTTGCTGTGGCGATGGAAAAGCAAAAGACGCAGGCGCGTGCCGCCGGCAAGTTCAAGATGGACCGCGCGCTGGAGTACACCGGCGCGGGCAATGAATTCGTCGGCTACGAGCAACTGCAAGCAGAGGCCAAGATCGTTGCGCTTTACCTCGACGGCGTGCCCGTGGTTGCCTTGAGTGCAGGTCAAACCGGGGTGGTGGTGCTGGGCACCACACCTTTTTATGCGGAGAGCGGTGGACAGGTCGGCGACGAAGGCGCACTGGTCAGTGGCTCGGCCCGCTTTGAGATCGGCGACACGCAGCGCATCAAGGCCGACGTGTTTGGTCACCACGGCGAGGTGGCCCAAGGCACGCTCAACGTCGGCGATCACGTCTCCGCCCAAGTGAATTTAGACCTGCGCGCCGCCACCGTGCGCAACCACAGCGTCACACATTTGATGCACAAGGCTTTGCGTGAAATACTGGGCACGCACGTGCAGCAAAAAGGCAGCTTGGTGAACCCCGAGCGCACGCGTTTTGACTTCGCGCACAACGCCCCCGTGACGGATGCGCAGATTCGTGAAATCGAGCTTCGCGTCAACACCGAAATTCTGGCCAACGCCGCCACGGACGCGGCTGTGATGGACTTGGAGTCGGCACAAAAAACCGGCGCCATGATGCTCTTCGGCGAAAAGTATGGTGAGACCGTGCGCGTGCTGAGCATCGGTAGCAGCAAGGAGCTTTGCGGCGGTACCCACGTGGGTCGCACCGGCGACATCGGCTTGTTCAAGATCGTTGGCGAAAGCGGTGTGGCTGCGGGTGTGAGACGAATCGAGGCCGTGACGGGTGCGAATGCGCTGGCGTATATGCAGTCGCTGGAGGCCACAGTGCAAGCAGCCGCGTCATCGCTCAAAGCCAGCCCGGTCGAGTTGCAAAACCGCATCGGCCAAGTGCTCGACCAGGTGCGCGCGCTTGAAAAAGAAGTGACCGCGCTGAAGGGCAAGCTGGCCTCATCGCAAGGTGACGAGTTGATGCTGCAAGCCATCGACATCAACGGCGTGAAAGTGTTGGCTGCACGCCTAGAAGGCGCTGACGCCAAGTCACTGCGTGACACCATGGACAAGCTCAAAGACAAGCTCAAGACAGCCGTCATCGTGCTGGCCGCTGTGGACGGTGACAAGGTGCAAATCGCCGCCGGCGTCACCGCAGACAGCACGGGCAAAGTCAAAGCCGGTGAGTTGGTCAATTTTGTGGCTCAGCAAGTGGGCGGCAAAGGCGGCGGCAAGGCCGACATGGCCATGGCCGGCGGCACCGACCCTTCGCGTGTCAGCGCCGCGCTCGACTCTGTTCAGGCCTGGGTGGCCGAGCGGGTTTGATCGATAGTTTGAACCTCTTGCAAAACCTTTCACGCCGGCGTTGCCTGCAAAGCGCGCTGGCAGCAGCCACGGCCACAGCGGGTTTCGCAGGTTTGTCTGCGCCTTGGGCTTCAGCCCAAAACGCCTCGCAGTCGCTGACCGGTCCGGCCTTTGTTGTCTCGCCTTGGGCGGGGGCTTTGGCCGCGCTTGATGTGCTCGACATCACCGGCAAGCGCTGGAGTCCGGCAGATTTACAGGGCCGTCCGGTGCTGATGAATTTTTGGGCCAGTTGGTGCGAGCCTTGCCGCGCCGAAATGCCCTCGCTGCAGCAACTCGCCGACCTGTATGGCCCTGAAAAACTGCTGGTGCTGGCCATCAACTTCAAAGAAGCGCCGGCCCGTGCCATCCGCTTTGCCCAATCCACAGGTGTCACCTTGCCGGTGCTGCTCGACGGCGATGGGTCGTTGGCCCGTCAGTGGGGCGTCAAGGTCTTTCCGACCACGCTGCTGGTTGACAGCCGTGGCAAGCCGCGCAGCCGGGTTCAGGGTGAGGTGGACTGGACGGGCAAAGCGGCCGAGAAGCTGGTCGACGGCTTGATGTAGGGCTGGATCGCTATCGGGCGATAATCTGCGCTGCCTCACGGGGCGTGGGTCTGTTTATTTCAGCAGCCCAAAACACCTTGATGGAACATCTCGGCGCATCTTTACCTGCGCAGATGCACGTTGCCACTCACCCATTCGGAGTTTTTTTCATGACCACCGTACGTCGTACATTCCTCAAAAATTCGGCAGCTGCCGCTGTCGCCGCTGTCTTGCCAAGCCTGGGTTTTGCCCAAACACCGGCCTCGACCCGCCGCGAATTTGCGCCCCAAAGCAGCCCATGGCGCACGTTTGATGTGACCACGCGCGTCGACATCGTCAAACCAGTGGGAGCGACACAAGTCTGGTTGCCCGTGCCGTCAGTCAACAGTGACTACCAGCAGTCACAAGAAAGCAGCTTTTTCAGCAACGGCACTGCCCAGATGACAACTGACGGCAAGCAGGGTGTGAAGATGCTGATGGTTGAATTTGCTGCTGACCAAGCCAAGCCTTTTGTCGAGTTGACCAGCCGCGTGCAGACCCAAAACCGCATCACCAACTGGGCTTATAAAACTGCGCCAGCAGAGGCGGCTGACACCTTGCATTACTACACCCGGGCCACGACCTTGATCCCGACCGATGGCATTGTGCGCAAGACCGCGTTGGCCGCCACAAAAGGTGCCAAGACAGACGTGCAAAAAGCGCAGATGTTGTATGACTGGATCGTGGTCAACACGTATCGCGAGCCGAAAGTCCGCGGCTGTGGCGAAGGCGACATCAAGACCATGTTGGAAACTGGCAATCTGGGCGGCAAGTGCGCTGACTTGAACGCGCTGTTTGTCGGTCTGTGCCGCTCGGTCGGCGTACCGGCGCGTGATGTCTATGGCATCCGTTTGGTGCCGTCGGCCTTTGGCTACAAAGAGCTGTCGGGCAACCCTGCCAGTCTGAAAGGCGCGCAGCACTGCCGCTCCGAGGTTTACTTGTCTGGCTACGGCTGGGTGGCGATGGACCCGGCCGATGTGGCCAAGGTCATGCGCCTGGAAACCAACGATTGGATCAAGAACATTTCTAACCCCGTGGTGGCGCCCGTGAACAAGGCCTTGTTCGGCGGCTGGGAAGGCAACTGGATGGCTTTCAACATGGCCCATGACTTGGTCTTGCCCAAGTCCAAAGGCGAGCCGCTCGGATTCTTCATGTACCCGACAGCGGAAAATACCGAAGGTCGTTTCGACTCATACGCGCCGGATGATTTCAAGTATCAGATCACGGCCAAAGAAATCAAAGCCTGATCCAGTAAAGCGCCTCAACCTTTTTATTCGGCTGAGCCGGTAGGCCATGCCAGGTTGAGGCGGCTTTCAAAGCGTCTCGCCTCTCCGGTTACCGGGTCGGAGAATTTAATCCCTTGCGCTAGCAGTTGTAGCGGGTAGCGATAGTCATCAGCGGGCGTGTCCGCCACCGGCGGGTACATGCGGTCATTCAAAATCGGCAGCCCCAGTGCGTTCATGTGCACCCGCAATTGGTGTTTTTTGCCGGTCACCGGGCTCAGGGCATACAGCGCATGCTGGCCTTGCACATCGAGCACGGCCACATGGGTTTCGCTGTTGGACTCACCGGCCACTTCACGTTGCCTGAAAAAGGGTTCGTCTTCGACAATCCGGCTGTTGCGCACCAGCGGTAATGACAAGTCAGCACGCCAAGGCGCTACCGCCTGATAGTGCTTGGTGACTTCATGCCGGCGGAACAGGCTTTGATACGCATCACGTTCAGCCGGCTGCACGGCAAACATCACCAAGCCAGCGGTTTCGCGGTCGATCCGGTGAATCGGAATCAGCGCATCAATGCCAAGCAAGTTTTTTAGTCGTACCAACAAGGTTTCTTGCAGGTAATGGCCGGACGGTGTGACCGGCAAAAAATGCGGCTTGTCGGCGACCACCAAATGCGCGTCTTGGTACAGCACTGTGGCTTCAAAAGGCACACGCGGTTCAGTCGGCAAGGCGCGGTAGTAATAGACCCGCATATGCCCTCGGTACGGCCGTTCGGGCGTGACGGGCTCACCAAATTCATCGACCACTTGACCCGACTGCATGCGCTCAAGCCAGACCTCACGGCCAATCGCCGGGAAGCGTTCAATCAAAAAATCGGTGATGGTGCGCCATGCGCCGGCAGGCAAGCCGACACAGCTCGGGCTGACACCCAGCCGCGTTGTCAGACCGTGTGCGGGCAGTTGGCTCACACGCGCTGGAAGACCAGGTCCCAGACGCCGTGGCCGAGCTTGATGCCGCGGTTTTCAAACTTGGTGAGGGGCCGGTAATCAGGCTTGGGGGCGTAGCCGCCAGCGTCAGGTCCGGCTGTGTTTTTCAGCAAAGGCTCAGCGCTGAGCACTTCCAGAATTTGCTCTGCATACGGCTGCCAATCGGTGGCACAGTGCAAATAGCCACCCGGCTTGAGCCGCGCGGCGAGCTTGGCGATCAGCGGTGGCTGTATCAACCGGCGCTTGTTGTGTTTGGTCTTGTGCCATGGGTCCGGAAAAAAGATGTGCGCACCATCCAGGCTGGCCAGCGGCAGCATGTGGTCAATCACCTGAACCGCGTCGTGTTGCAGGATGCGGATGTTGGGCAGCGATTGCTCGTCGATGCGCTTCAGCAGTGCACCCACGCCGGGCGTGTGGACTTCGCAGCAGAGGAAATTGTCTTGGTGGCGCAGCGCTGCAATCTGTGCCGTGGCTTCGCCCATGCCAAAACCAATTTCTAAAATCGTCGGGGCGCTGCGCTCGTAGACCGCTGCAAAGTCCATGGACTGGCCGGTGTATGGCAGCAAAAAGCGCGGACCGACATCGGTGAAGGCTTTGGCTTGACCCGCCGTGGTTCGGCCAGTGCGCAGCACAAAGCTGCGGATGGTGCGGTGGTGGGACGGCTTGGCTTCTTCTGTGGAAGCGGCAGGAGCGTCAAGCGGGGGAGTGGTGGAATCGTTCACCGGAGGATTTTAGTGCCCATTGCGCTGTCCATCGCTGCACCCATTGCGCCAAGGCCTCAGTCAGCGATCCACTGGACGCTGGCAAGCTGAGGCAGGCAGCCGCTGCGTTCATGGCCGCCAGCACGGCCAACGGATCGCTGAGCAACAGTGCCTGGGCGCCGTTTTGTTTGCTGAGTTTTTCACCGTTGGCACCCAGTACCAAAGGCGTGTGCAGGTAGCGCGTCGTCGGCAGACCGAGGGCGCGTTGCAATAGGATTTGCCGCGCCGTGTTGTCGGTTAAGTCTTCACCCCGCACGACGTCGGTGATGCCTTGCGCGGCGTCGTCGACCACCACGGCCAACTGATAAGCCCAGAGCCCATCGGCCCGACGTAAGACAAAGTCGCCGACCTGTTCGCTGACGTTTTGTGTTTGCGGCCCGAGACGCCGGTCGGTCCAAGAGACTTTGGCCTGCTGGCCGGCTTGCGCCGTTAATAAGCGCCAAGCGCGGGCTGGTTTGCCGTTCAGGCCAGCGCGACACGTGCCCGGATAAACCAACTCGCCATGGCGTTCGCGGGCGTGACCACTGTTGGCGAGTACTGTTGCAATGTCTTGCCGCGTGCAGCCGCAGGGGTAAGCCAAGCCTGTGTGGGTGAGTTGGTCCAGAGCCTGTTGATACAGCGCGCCGCGTTGCGACTGGTCAATCGGTGCAGCGTCTGGCAACAAACCGCAGGTGGCCAGTTGCTGCAAGATCGCGTCAGCCGCGCCGGGCACGCAGCGTGGCGTGTCGACATCCTCAATACGTACCAGCCATTGACCGCCGTGGGCTCGGGCGTCAAGCCAACTCGCAAGAGCTGCCGCGAGCGAACCCGCATGCAGCGGGCCGGTGGGTGAGGGCGCAAAGCGGCCGATGTAGGGCGGTTTTTTCAAGCAATCAAACCATCGCGCAGTTAAGCAATCGCCAACGCCATTTCAAGACCCGAGACGAAACCGTCCTCGACGCGGTGACCCAAACACCAGTCGCCGCACAGGCCGATCCCGGCTTTGGCATCCCAGAAGTGGCTTTGGCCGGCGGGTGCGGTAGTTTGCGCGTAGCGCCAGCGATGCACCTCGGCATGCGAGGGCGTAGCACGGATGCCGGTGATTTCCGTGAAGGCTTTGAGCAGCTTGGCCTTGACGCGTTCAGCGTCATCTTCCAAGTGCTTTTGCGACCATTCGGGGCTAGCCTGCACCGTCCACCGCTCGATCCGCTCGCGGCCGGGCTTGGACGACTCGCGTGCCAGCCAGGCGATGCGGTGGTGCGTGCTGCGTGCAGCATTCCACTGCGGGCCGAGGTAAGACAGATTAGGTTGTACGGCTTGCGGAAACGCCAGCATCAGTGTCCAGCACGGCGCTACGTCGACTTTGGCGAGCTTTGGCAACATCGTTTTACCCAGCTGCGAACTGAGCAACAGCGCTTGCGCTTGCGGTGAGGGTACGGCCAGTACCACGTTGTCAAAGCCGGAATAGACGCGGCTGCTGTCGTTGCTGCCGTCGGTTTGCAGTTGCCAGCGCTTGGGGTGCAGGGTGTCGCGCTCGACGCGCATCACTTGTGTTTCAAGCGTTAGGCTGCCAGCTGCTTCTATCGGCTGGGCCCAATGGCGCACCAAGGCATTCATGCCCGGAGAGGCGACCCAATGCGGTTCTTTTGGGGGCAATGAGGCGGCGAAAATGCGGCCCACTTCGTCAAGAATACGCACCGTGTTGGCGCTCCAAGGACGCACCACTCCTTGGGCGGCCTGCAGCACTTGAAGAAAGCGCGGGTCACGCGCAGTGAAATATTGAGTGCCGTGGTCAAAACCGCCAAACTCAGTACTCCGTGTGGCCATGCGTCCACCCGCCCCGATGCTTTTCTCAAACAAGCTGACCTTGTGACCCGCCTGCATGAGCGTGCGAGCGCAAGCCACACCCGCTATACCAGCCCCGACGACGGCAATATGTCGCGGTGAAACTGGCCCAGCTGAGCTGGATGATCGTGCGGGAGGTTTTGATTTTTTAGGCATGTCTTTTTAGCTTGTTGTGGCGTACTGTTGATCGGACATTTGCAGAAGGCGACTGATTATTCAGTTGTCTTCATTGGGCACACTCTACACGCAGAATCTGGCTGAATCCATACGGGGCTTCATGGAACATGCGGGCGTTCCAGCAGAGCCTTGCGAGTGGCCGGCTTGTCTAACTGTGCCAACCACCATTGAAGTGCCCGGCCTGGACGTGTGCCAACGTCTTGTCGCCAGGCGTAACTCATTTTGGAAACGCGGTTCGGGCGCTGCACTTGCTTCACCACCAATTGCCCGACCAGCACGTGCGGCAGCGCCAAATACTCAGGCAAAAAGCCGCCGCCCAGTCCACGCAACTGCGCTTCCAACTTGGCCGGCATTCCCGGCACGGTGAAGACGTCTTGCCCACCAATCAGCCCTACCGTCAATCCAACGCCGAGTTGCACAGAATCGGCCACGGCCACCGCGCGATGTGCCCTCAACTGAATGTCGCTCAGCGGCTCCGGGGCGTTTGCCAAGGGGTGGTGCGGAGCCACGGCATAGACAAAGTTAATCGGGCCCAGCAGTTTGCTGTGAAAACCTGATTGCGTGGTCGGTTCAATCGTCACGCCGATGGCCAAGTCAGCTTGGCCGGACGTTAGCGCGTCGAGCGTGCCCGACAACGCTTCTTCGCGAATCTTGATGCGGGTTGGCGGGCCGAGTGCAAAGAAGGCTTCACACAATTCCATCACCGTGGTGCGCGAGATCACGCTGTCAACCGCCAGAGTGAGCTGCGGCTCCCAACCCGTGGCCACGCGCTTGACTCGGTTCGCCACAGCATCGAGTTCGGCCAACAGACGTTTGCCTTCGCGCAGCAGTTCTTTACCCGCTTCGGTCAGCTGTGCCTGCCTTGATGAGCGGTCGAACAGCAGCACATCCAGCGCGTCTTCAACTTGCCGCACGCGGTAGGTCAGCGTGCTGGGCACGACACCGAGTTCTCGTGCTGCAGCTGCCATGCTGCCGGTGCTGTGCACGGTGGCAATCATGTGCAGGGCTTCTGGGGTGAGGGCGTTTCGAAAGTTGCTCATAGCGGAGATCGGGGTGTTTGGATTGTCTATGACAAAGCAAGGGTTGAAGGTGTCAATTTAGCCTCGTCAAAATGCGATACTGGTCAGTAGGTACTTGGATAGTTTCTTGGCCCAGCGCTATTCAAGCTGATTTTTACACCAGCCACAACGGAACTTTCATGCACCACCGTCCCCTTGGAAACAGCGATTTGAAAGTCTCAGCCCTTTGTCTGGGCACCATGATGTTTGGTCAGCAGACACCCTTGGCTGAGGCTGCGCGTATGGTCGATTCCGCCCGTGCTCACGGCATGAACTTCATCGACACGGCTGACCTGTACAACAAAGGCCAGTCGGAAATCATCCTTGGCCAACTGCTCGCCAGTCAGCGTCAGCAGTGGGTGCTTGCCAGCAAAATTGGCAACCGGGCCAACAAGCAGGCTGACCAAGGCTACTATGCCCGCCCTTGGGTGTTAGAGCAGGTTGACGCCATCCTCGGGCGCTTGAAGACGGACTATTTAGATATTTTGTATTTGCACCGCGACCACCATTCTGAAAACTTGGAAGTCGTGGTGTTAGCGCTGGGTGAATTGATCAAAGCCGGAAAAATCCGTCACTTCGGCTTGTCGAATTTTCGGGGTTGGCGCATTGCCGAGGTGATTCGTTTGTGCGACGCCCATGGTGTGTCAAGACCGGTGGTCTGTCAGCCGTATTACAACTTGTTGAACCGTAGTCCGGAGGTCGAAATTTTGCCGGCTTGCGCTCATTACGGCTTGGGTGTCGTCCCTTACAGTCCTTTAGCGCGAGGCGTGCTGACGGGCAAATATTTGCCGGGACAACCGCCTGCTGAAGGCACCCGTGCCGCCACCGGCGACCAGCGTATTTTGGAAACTGAGTTTCGTGAAGAGTCTCTGGTCATTGCCCAAAAAATCAAGGCACGTTGCGAGGCTAAAGGCTTGTTGCCGGGCCAGTTTGCCGCTGCGTGGGTGCTCGCCAACCCGATCGTCAGCTCGGTCATTGTGGGCCCACGCCTGCTGTCGCATTTGGAAGATGTGTACGGTGCAACAGAGCTGAAGCTAGACATTGAGGACGAAGCCTTTGTCAACGAACTGGTCGTTCCCGGTCATTCGTCTAGCCACGGCTACAACGATCCGAGTTATCCGTTTTTCGGTCGACCCGTAAAAAACGTTTTGGTCACTGCCGCCATCGGTCGGCAACCCATGGGATGACTTGCCCAGGCTCATGAAATTGCACCCTGAGTTTCATGCTCTAAATTTATCGATAAAAATAGATATTGAATATTTTGTCGATAAAATTTCCAATCCAATAACCAAGGGGAACTCCCATGAAACGCTTCGCTATTGGCCTGCTGGCCGCTTTGTCGATGCTCGGAATCAGCCATGCGGCTTTTCCTGAGAAGCCAATTCGTTTCGTGGTCGCGTTTGCGCCTGGCAGTTCCACCGACATCGTGGCCCGTTTGATTGGTGAGCAGTTGTCGGTCTCGCTAGGCCAGCCAGTGATCATCGAAAACAAGCCGGGCGCCGGTGGCAACATTGCCACGGTGGGCGTGATGAATGGGCCAGCGGACGGCTACACCTTGCTGTTTCACAGCGTCGCCTACGCTGTGAATCCCAATCTGTTCAGCCATGCCGGCTATGACGCTGTGAATGATTTGCAGCCGGTGGCGATGGGCGGCTTCACACCCAACTTGCTGTACGTGCACCCTGACGTCAAGGCCGCGACGCTGCCGGAATTGCTGGCGCTGGCCCGCAATGGAACAATGGCGTATGCATCTTCAGGCAACGGTACGACGACGCACTTGGGTGCTGAGTGGCTGTTCCGCGGACTGGCCAAAGTGGACGTCACGCATGTGCCGTTTCAGCCTGCTGCGGCCACCAATGCGGTGGTCAGCGGTCAAGTGCCAATTGCCTCAACGTCCATGCCACCTGCCGTACCGTTTGCAAAAGCCGGTAAGGTGCGACCGATTGCGGTCATGTCTCTGAAGCGCAGCCCGGCTCTGCCGGATGTACCGACGGTGGCGGAGCTGGGCTACAAAGACTTCGAAGCCAACACCTGGTTCGCCGTTTTTGCGCCCAACAAAACACCCCCCGCCGTGCTTGATTTTTTGAACAGCGAAATCAACAAAGCACTGGGTGCTAAGTCGTTGCAAGACCGCTTTGAAACACTGTCGCTTGAAGCCATCCGGATGGACCGGCCGACGCTGCGCCGCTATGTCGAAAGCGAAGTGGGCAAGTGGGGACGACTTGTGAAAGATCTCAAAATCCAGGTTCAGTGAACCACCTCTTTTATAGAAAAAGGAATTGCCATGCGTTTTGTTAGTTACCGCGCCGGTGTAACCCCAGGCTGGGGCGTTTTAGTTGGCGCTGAGGGCGTCGTGGACAGTCGCCAACTGGGCAGTCAGCTACCAACAACCTTGCGCGACTTCATCGCCTTGTCGGCGACTCAGCCCAACTTGTTGGCTGACGTCAAGACTCGTGCAGTGGCCGCCACGCCAACCCGGTTGGACTCGGTCACGCTAGCGCCCTGCGTGCCGCAACCCGGCAAGATCGTTTGCCTCGGCGTGAACTATTACGACCACGCCAAAGAGGGCGGCAACGCTATCGCTGATTACCCGGCTTTCTTTTTGCGCTGTGAGACCTCGCTGCTGGCCCACGGTGCGCCCTTGCAGGTGCCGGCTATTTCGGACAAGCTCGACTTCGAGGCCGAGTTGGCCGTGGTGATTGGCCAGCGCACGCGATTTGTCTCAGAGGCGGAAGCGTTGAAATCGGTGTTTGGTTACGCCTGTTTCAATGACGCCAGCCTGCGTGACTACCAGCGCCGCACCACCCAATGGACGATCGGCAAAAATTTCGATGCCACTGGCGGCTTTGGCCCGAGTTTGGTCACGCCCGATGAACTGCCGCCCGGTTGTACCGGTTTGCGCATCCAGTCTCGTCTGAACGGTCAGGTGATGCAGAACGCCAACACCACCGACATGGTGTTTGGTGTGGCGCGCACGATTTCGCTCCTTTCTGAAGCCATGACGCTCGAGCCCGGTGACTTGCTGGTGATGGGTACGCCCGGTGGCGTTGGCTACGCACGCACGCCGCCGGTGTGGATGAAAGCCGGCGACACCATCGAGATTGACATTGAGGGTGTTGGTATTTTGTCGAATCCAGTTACTGCGTGACGAACAGGCTCAAAATTCTTTCTTTCTTTCTTTCTTTCTTTCTTTCTTTATTTAACTTAATAACGACTTAAAACCGGGAGACTTGGATGCAACGTAGACAACTATTTCAAACTGCGACCACCTTGGGATTGGGCGCACTGGCTGGCTGTGCCTTGCCAGGCCAGGCCATACAGCAGCACAAAACACCGTTTGATGTGCCCGCCACTTATGTGCCCATCGTCGGCAGCGACATGATGTTTCCGGTACGCCGCAT
Organism: Comamonadaceae bacterium; assembly: GCA_947450695.1. Lineage (GTDB taxonomy): Bacteria > Pseudomonadota > Gammaproteobacteria > Burkholderiales > Burkholderiaceae_C > Polaromonas. The sequence goes on along the minus strand of CANFWV010000009.1, from coordinate 45,108 downwards.
TTACTGCATTGGCCGCAACTACGCGGCGCATGCTCGTGAGATGGGCTCTGACCCGACACGTGAGCCGCCGTTCTTTTTTCAAAAGCCGACCGACGCGATTCAAAACGTCGCGCCCGGTACCGTGGCCGACCATCCCTATCCGCCGTTGACCAAGAACTACCACTACGAAGTTGAACTCGTGGCGGCCCTGAACAAGGGCGGGCGCAACATCCCGATGGCGCGTGCGCTGGAGCATGTTTATGCCTACGCACTGGGTCTGGACATGACGCGTCGTGATTTGCAGCGCGCTTTGGGCGACGAGAAAAAACCCTGGGAAATTGGCAAGAGTTTTGACCACTCGGCCCCGATTGGCCCGCTGCACTTGGCGACCCAGACCGGACCTTTCACCCAAGGCAACATCTGGCTGAAGGTGAATGGCCAGACCAAGCAAAATGCCAACTTGAATCAAATGCTCTGGAGCGTGGCAGAACAAATCAGCAAGCTCTCTGAGGCGTTTGAGTTGATGCCCGGTGACATCATTTATTCGGGCACGCCAGAGAACGTCGGGCCGGTGGTGCGCGGCGATGTCATCGATTGCCACATTGATGGTCTGCCGAATCTGAGCATCAAGATCGTCTGACGGAACGGCAATCCAATGAGCCAAGGTTTGGCGGTGCAATACCATCCTTGGCTCACTGATGAATAGCTTTTGATGCAATGTTGACGACCATGTATGGTTTTAGTACTTGCAATGCAATGAATTCGACATCCTTCGTTTTAATGTGTAACCAAATGGAATTAGTTAATTTCAGCTGACAAACACTTGTGCGCTTTTATGCGGCACTTGTGAGTTCAGCTTTTTAACTAATTTCGACCAACTCCCAAGGGGAGTTTTACGCATTGATGATGGATGGAGTCACCTTGAAATCGACCTTATCGACCCTGGCCGCGCGCCTTGCCGTTTTCCCTTTTCTGTTTTTGTTGCTGCAAGGCGCCCATGCAGAGACAGTCGCAGACAAGGCCAACAGTCCTTTTGGCGACCATGTCACGGCCAATGTCACTCTGGCATCCCAGTATGTGTCGCGCGGATTTCGCCAGACTTGGGGTGAACCGACCGTACAAGGCGGCTTCGATTACGCCCACCCCAATGGATTTTTCGTTGGCACCTGGATGTCCAACGTCAGCAATCACTATATTGAAAATGGCACGGTCGAATGGGATTTGTACAGTGGTTATGCGGGCACGGCGGGTCCTGTCGGTTACAGCGGCACAGTGTTTTATTACAAGTATCCGGGCGCAGTCATTAACAGCTCGGCCACAAAATACGATTACGGTGAATTGGTGCTGGGCTTGATGTACGAGGCTCTGTATGCCAAGTACAACTATGTTTACACGCGCGACTACTTCGGCATCACCGACGCGCGCGGCACCGGTTATTTGGACTTGGGATCGAACATCGACCTTGGCTCCGGCTATGCACTTAACTTGCACTATGGCATTGGCCGGGTTGCCAGCAATGGCGCTGCAAACAATGGCATCTACGACTGGAAAGATGCGAAGGTCGGCGTCAGCAAAGCTTTCCAGGGCGGATGGACACTTGCCGGTGCCTACACCCATGCCACCGGCGCCACCCAGGTTTACGACCGTTTCACAGTCGATGGACTCCATTACTCGAACCCAACCGCAGGCACCTTCCTGATGTCGCTTTCCAAGACATTTTGATCAGGAGGACATCCCCGACGTTGCAAAAGCACCCTATGCCCGTATTCAAGCAACAACAGCTCTACATCCATGGCCGCCGCGTTGACGCGCGCAGCGGTGCGACCTTCGACACCATCAATCCAACCAATGGCGGAGTGCTGGCTCAGGTGCAGTGCGCATCCAAACAAGATGTCGAAGACGCTGTGGCCAGTGCCACCACAGGTCAGCGCATCTGGGCTGCACTGACGGGCATGCAGCGTTCACGTGTGCTGCGCCGTGCGGTCGATATCTTGCGCGAGCGTAACGATGAATTGGCCGAGATAGAAACGCTCGATACCGGCAAGCCCTTGTCCGAGACCCGTGCGGTCGATATCGCCACTGGCGCCGACGTGCTGGAGTATTACGCTGGCCTAGCGCCTGCGATTGAGGGCACCCAAATTCCGCTGCGCGACAGCTCGTTTGTTTACACACGGCGCGAGCCGCTGGGCGTCGTGGCCGGGATCGCTGCGTGGAATTACCCAATACAGATCGCGTTATGGAAGTCGGCGCCGGCGCTTGCTGCTGGCAATGCGATGCTTTTCAAGCCCAGCGAAATGACGCCGCTCTCCACGCTCAGGCTGGCCGAAATCTACACCGAAGCGGGTTTGCCGGATGGCGTCTTCAATGTGGTGACCGGTGACGGAAAAACGGTCGGCACCTGGCTGACAGAGCATCCCGGCATCGCCAAAATATCGTTCACCGGCGGCGTGGCGACTGGCAAGAAAGTGATGGCCAGCGCATCCGGGTCGACGCTGAAAGATGTGACGATGGAGCTGGGCGGCAAGTCGCCCTTGATCGTTTTCGCCGACGCCGATCTCGATCGCGCCGCCGATGTGGCGATGATGGCCAACTTTTACAGTGCGGGCCAAGTTTGTACCAACGGTACGCGCGTGTTTGTCCATGCGTCGATCAAGTCCGCTTTTGAACAAGCTATTTTGAAACGCGTGCAGCGCATCCGAATCGGTGACCCGCTGCAGATGAGCACCAATTTCGGCCCGTTGGTCGGCTTTGCGCACATGGAAAAAGTGCTCGACTACATCGCCTCGGGCAAGGCCGAAGGCGCGAGGCTGTTGATCGGCGGCGAACGCATGCAAGAGGGGGCGTTTGCCAGCGGCGCCTACGTGCAGCCGACGGTGTTCACCGATTGCCGCGACGACATGAAGATCGTGCAGGAAGAAATCTTCGGGCCGGTGATGAGCATCTTGGCTTTCGACGATGAAGAGGACGTCATCCGACGTGCCAACGATACCGATTTCGGTCTGGCTGCGGGCTTGATGACGCAGGACCTGACGCGCGCGCACCGCGTTATCCATCAATTGCAAGCCGGCATTTGCTGGATCAATACCTGGGGCGAGTCGGCCGCTGAAATGCCTGTGGGCGGCTACAAGCAATCGGGCGTCGGGCGCGAAAACGGGCAGGTCACGCTGCAGCAATACACGCGGATCAAGTCGATACAGATCGAACTGGGCGGCTACACCTCGGTGTTCTGAGCCGATCTAACTACCAGATAGAACAGAATGTCGGATCAAAAAAAATACGATTACATCATCATCGGCGCCGGTTCGGCGGGCAACGTATTGGCTACACGCCTGACAGAAGACGCCGGTGTCAGCGTGTTGCTGCTGGAAGCAGGGGGCCCTGATTACCGGTTCGATTTTCGAACCCAGATGCCGGCCGCACTGGCATTTCCGCTGCAAGGCAAGCGCTACAACTGGGCTTATGAAACCGAGCCCGAGCCGCACATGAACGGGCGCAAGATGGAGTGCGGGCGGGGCAAGGGACTGGGCGGATCATCCCTGATCAACGGCATGTGCTATATCCGCGGCAATGCGCTTGATTACGACGGCTGGGCTGCGCGTAAGGGGCTCGAAAGCTGGTCTTACCTCGATTGCTTGCCGTACTTCAAGAAAGCGGAGTCGCGCGACATTGGCGGCAACGACTATCACGGCGCCACCGGTCCGCTCAGCGTGACGACGCCTAAGGCGGGTAATAACCCGCTGTTCCAAGCCATGGTCGATGCCGGTGTGGAGGCCGGTTACCCGCGCACCGAAGACTTGAACGGCTTTCAGCAGGAAGGCTTTGGTCCGATGGACCGGACCACCACAAAGCAAGGGCGGCGATCCAGCACCGCGCGCGGTTATTTAGACCAAGCGCGCGAGCGTCCCAACCTGACCATCGTGACCCATGCGCTGACGGATCGGATTTTGTTCTCTGGCAAGCGCGCGATCGGCGTCGCTTATCTGGTGCATGAACAGTCGCGCACGGCGCATGCCAACAAGGAAGTCTTGCTGTGCTCGGGGGCAATCGCTTCACCGCAGATATTGCAACGCTCGGGGGTTGGACCGGCAGCCTTGCTGCGCGAACTCGATGTCGCGCTGGTGCTTGATCTGCCCGGCGTGGGCGCGAACTTGCAAGACCATCTGGAAGTCTATTTGCAATACGAATGCCTGCAGCCGGTGTCATTGGTGAATGCGCTGAAGCTGTACAACCAACCTCTGATCGGTGCCGAGTGGTTGTTTAAGGGCTCGGGTATTGGCGCTAGCAACCAGTTCGAAGCGGGTGGCTTCATTCGCAGCAATGACACGGTCGCTTGGCCGAACATTCAGTACCACTTCTTGCCGATTGCGATCAACTACAACGGCAGCAATCCGATCAAGGTGCACGGCTTTCAGGCGCACATGGGATCGATGCGTTCGACCAGCCGCGGCCGGGTTCATGCGCGTTCGAAAGATCCGCACCAGCATCCCAGCATCTTGTTCAATTACATGTCGCAGGAACAAGACTGGGTCGAATTTCGTGCCGGCATTCGCATCACGCGCGACATTCTTGGCCAGCAGGCTTTGGTGCCATTCAAGGGGCGCGAAATCACGCCCGGCGTCGCGATGAACAGCGATGCGGAGCTTGACGAGTTCGTGCGCCAGCATGCCGAAACCGCGTATCACCCGGCCGGTTCGAATGCGATGGGCTACGACGCGATGGCGGTCGTTGACGCTCAGGGCAAAGTTCACGGCATCGAAGGCTTGCGCATCGTCGACGCGTCGATCATGCCCGAAATCGTCACCGGCAACCTGAATGCGCCCACCATCATGATGGCTGAAAAACTGGCCGATGTGATCCGTGGTCGCACGCCGCTGAGACGCATTGATGTCCCGTATTTCACGGCCAATGGCGCACCAGCAAGGCACTAATTGAGGGGAGGTGTCTAGCACTGACGCATCTCATTGAATCAATCAGAAAGAAAAAAAGATGGCAAATCAAGAAGACATCCACATTGAGCCCGCACGGGATCGCATCAACCCCACCGTGTTCTACGGTTCAGCCCTTGGCATCATCGTGTTCGCGGTTTGGACGATGTTTTTCACGGCGCCGGCAACCGAAGTGATCAACGCCATCCTAGGGTGGATTGCCAATACCTTCGGCTGGTTCTACTTTGTCGCCGTCACGGCGTACTTGGTGTTTGTCGTTTACATCGCTTTTTCGCGCTATGGCAACCTGAAGCTAGGGCCCGCGCATTCGACGCCCGACTTCAACATGCTGACTTGGGCTGCCATGTTGTTTTCAGCCGGCATCGGCATCGATTTGTTGTTCTTCTGCATCGCTGAACCAGTCACCCAATTTTTGGCGCCACCGGTGGGCGAGGGCAATACCATCGCGGCTGCACGCCATGCGATGGAGTTGACCTATCTGCATTGGGGCTTGTCGGGCTGGGGTGTTTACACGCTGGTGGGCATGTCACTGGCATTTTTTAGCTACCGGCATGGGATGCCACTGGCCATCCGATCGTCGTTGTACCCGCTGTTTGGCAAGCGTATCAATGGCGCGCTTGGTGATGCGGTCGACATCGCCGCCGTGCTTGGAACGGTCTTCGGGGTCGCCACCAGTCTAGGCATTGGCATCATCCAGCTCAATTACGGACTGATGCACATGTTCGGCATCCCTGAGACGACGTCGACGCAAGTCATCCTGGCGATTCTGATCGTATTTTTTTCCGCAATTTCGGCCGTGACCGGTGTCGAAAAGGGGATCCGCCGCCTGTCCGAATTCAACATGTTGCTGGCCATGCTACTGATGCTGTTCGTGTTGTTTGCCGGCAAGACCATCTTTCTGCTCAATGCGCTGGTGATGAACGTCGGCGATTACCTGTCTAACTTCGTTTCCTTGTCGCTCAATACCTACGCATTCGATCAGCCCACCGAGTGGCTCAATGGGTGGACCATCTTCTTCTGGGCTTGGTGGGTTGCATGGGGCCCTTTTGTCGGCCTGTTTCTGGCTCGCATCTCACGCGGACGCACGATCCGGCAGTTCGTCGCCGGAACCTTGCTTTTGCCTTTGATCTTCATGATGGCTTGGATGTCGATCATGGGTAACAGTGCCATCGACATGGTGATGAACAACACTGGCGTGGTTGATTTCGGACAGCAAGCGATGGCCAATCCGGGGTCATCGATCTATTTGTTCTTGGAAAGCTTGCCGTGGGTTGGTTTGACCACGATGGTGACCACGATTCTGGGCGTCGTCTTTTTTGTCACATCGGCTGACTCCGGTGCGCTGGTGTTGTCAAACATGACCTCGGTGCTGCGCGATCCGGCCAGCGATGCACCGCCTTGGATGCGTATTCTGTGGGCGGCCATCATCGGCGTGCTGACCGTGGCGTTGCTGATGGCGGGCGGCTTGTCCGTCCTGCAAGGGACCGTGGTGATCATGGGCTTGCCGTTTGCATTCGTGTTGATCTTGATGATGCTGGGGCTGATGAAAGCCCTGAAAGTCGAAGGACTAAAGGAAGACAGTTATCGCGGCAGCTTGTCGGGCATGCTGTCAGGCCGCATGGCACCGAGCGAAGCAGTTGCCGGTAGCTGGCATCAACGCATAGCGCGGGCGGTCAGTTTTCCAAGTCACCAGCAAGTCTCGCGCTTTCTGCAAGAAATAGGCAAGCCGGCGTTGCAAGAGATAAGTGCGGTTCTCACTGGTAAAGGCTTCGACGTGGAGATCAAGGAGGACCTCGGCGAGGACGAACACTTGGCTTTGAGTGTTGATCTGGGCGGCGAGCAGAATTTCTTCTACGAGATCAGGCCACTGAAATGCGTCATGCCCGCTTTTTCAATCCGAGCCACCCGCGCCAATGCACACTACTATCGGGTCGAGGTCCATCTTGTCGACGGTGGTCAAGGTTACGACCTGGCTGGGTACACCAAGGAGCAAGTTATTGCAGATGTTCTTGACCAGTACGAGCGGCACATGTTCTTTCTGCATACTCAGCGAGAAGGTGCAGGTGGTGTAGTTTCGGATGCGCCGGCACAGAACTGATGCCATCGAGCCAATGCTAGTCAGTGTGTCCACCTTCTTTGGCTTGGCTGGCGACCAGCGTGGCGGTGCGCGTGTAATGCTTCACCAGCAGCTTGATTGCCTCGTCAGCCTGGCCTGCAATTGCCGCTTCAAAAATACTCACGTGCTCCACGTGCTCGTTGCGTGAACTGAAATTTTGGCCAGCCGCTACTTGCCTGAAGCGGTAGGCTTCATCTGCCAAACTGTCACAAAAACCGCGCATCCAGCGTGACGGGCAGCGCGCCAACAACACCTTGTGAAACTCGCGGTGCAAGGCTTCCCATTCCGGGTTTGGGATGTACTTGTCTTGCGCCAGCGACCTCGGCGTGCGCGAAAGTTGGTGCACCAGCAGTACCAGTTCATGCTCCCATTCCGTGTCGCGTGCGTTGATGGATTCGCGCAGGGCCAAGCTTTCGATCTGGGCTCGGCTGGTCGTGAGGATGGGTAACTCGTCCCACTTCAGGGCGGTTACGTTGAAGCCGCGTTGGTCGGTACGGTCCACCAAACCTTCAGACGATAGGCGGCTGAGCGCTTCCCGCAGCGGGCTGGCGCCCACGTCGTAGCGCTTGCACATCGCCTCGACACGCAATTTGCTACCCGGCGCCAGAACCCCGTGGGTGATGTCAGCACGCAACCGCTCATAGACGGCGCTCGCACGGGTGGTGCCGACGCTGCTGTCAGTCGCGGAAGGGAGCGGGGGCTTGCGCGCCATAAGGTCAGTTTCTTGTTAATTTATCGATTAATTTTTAAAGTTTATCTCACTGCTTGGAAAGTATTTGACGTTTTTTGTAAGGGTCATTAGCTGGTTGTAATTATTCAAAAATTTTGAATTTTGACGCCAAAAACGTTCAACTGTTTAGTGGACTCAACAAGCTACAGTTTGGGGCTTGTAATCAGGTTAGCGACTCGATATTTGAGATCGATTGAGTTTTGCTGTTTTTTTTGAATTGAAAGGATTTGCCATGTTGACCTTGCGACATTCTGCTGAACGCGGCTACGCCGACCATGGCTGGCTCAAGTCATATCACTCGTTTTCCTTTGCCGGCTATCACGATCCCGCGCACATGGGTTTTGGCAATTTGCGTGTTATCAATGAAGACCGTATTGCACCGGGCACCGGTTTTGGCACTCATGGTCACCGCGACATGGAAATCATCAGTTACGTGATGAGCGGTGCTATTGGTCACAAAGACAGCATTGGTAACGGCGCGTCAATTCCGCCGGGCGATGTGCAGCGGATGAGTGCTGGTCGCGGCATCATGCACAGCGAGTTCAACCACGCCGAAGATTCGGTCACGCATTTTTTGCAGATCTGGATTCAACCTAACGTCAGCGGCATTGACCCAGGTTACGAGCAAAAGAGTTTTACCGATGCCGATAAGCGCGGCAAGTTGCGCTTGGTGGCTTCTCCGGACGGTACCGAAGGCTCTGTCACCATCCATGCCGATGCGCGTTTGTACGCGGGGCTTTTCGATGGTGGTGAAGAAGCGCGCTTGGCGCTCGACCTCAAGCGTAAAACCTATGTGCAATTGATTCGCGGCGAACTGCAAGTCAATGGCCAACTGCTCAAGACCGGCGATGCTGCCAAGCTCGAAGCGGAGAGCTTCTTGCACCTGACGAGCGGCAAAGATGCCGAAGTGCTGGTGTTTGACTTGAGCGCTTGATCGTTCTTATTTTTAGTTTCTGTTCTTGTTGTTATTTTTTATTTTTGAAAGAAATTGTTTGATGCTTACTTCTCTGCAAAATCCGCTGTCCTTCATCGGCCGCGTCCTGATCGCCTTGCTGTTTATCCCTGCCGGTTTTGCCAAAATTGGCGGCTTCGTTGGTACTGCGGGTTACATCGCCGCTATGGGGGTGCCGCTGCCTGAAGTTGCTGCGGCCATCGCCATTGCCGTTGAACTGGGCCTCGGCATCTTGTTGCTGATTGGTTTTCAAACTCGCTGGGCGGCGTTAGGCATTGCCATCTTTACATTCGTCATCACCTTCATCTTTCACAAATACTGGGGAATTCCAGCTGACATGGTGATGGCCCAAAAAATGAATTTTTTCAAGAACATGGCTGCAGTCGGTGGCTTGCTGAGCATTGCCGCTTGGGGCGCGGGTGCTTGGAGCGTTGACGCTCAATTGAACAAGTCAGGAAACTAAAAAATGAGCAAAATCGCTGTTGTATTTCATTCTGGCTATGGCCACACACAACGCATGGCGCAAGCCGTTGCTGAGGGCGCTGGCGCTGAATTGGTGGCCATTGACGCCGAAGGTAATTTGCCTGAGGGTGGTTGGGAAACGCTGGCTGCCGCCAGCACCATCATCATGGGCTCGCCAACCTACATGGCTAACGTGAGCTGGCAATTCAAAAAATTTGCAGATGCCAGCTCCAAGCCTTGGTTCAACCAGGCTTGGAAAGACAAGCTGTTTGCCGGTTTCACCAACAGCGCCTCCATGAATGGTGACAAAGCCTCGACGCTGAACTATTTGTGCACGCTGGCGATGCAGCACGGCGGTATTTGGATCAGCCAAGGCCTCTTGCCCAGCAACAGCAAAGCTGCGGACCGCAATGACCCCAACTATTTGGGCTCGTCCATGGGCGCCATGGCTCAGTCGCCTTCGGATGCTGGTGCTAGTGAGATGCTGCCGGGCGACTTGGCCAACGCCCGTGTTTTCGGTCAGCGCGTGGCTGCAATAGCCGCACGTTTCAAATAAGCAGCAAGCGTAGTAGGCAAGGCTGGCCTAGTTGAGTCCAGCCTTGTTGCTCAGGGAAAACGTGGGTTCAAATGCGCGGTTGAGCGTCGTTGTGGACGAACGTCACGTTTAAAATTGCGCATGAGAATTTTTACTCTTTTGCCTTGGGCTGACTGGTTGGCCATGGCTTGGTTTTTTGGTGTCTGGCTGGCTTATTCGCGGTTTTCCCGAAACGAAAACTTCAAGCGCCCGTCAATTTTGTGGGCGACTAACCGTTACCGGCATTACTGGTTGATGCAGGCCACTGCACGTGATCCTCGAGTGATCGACGGCATCATCACGCAGAACTTGTCGAGTACGCCGGCTTTCTTCTCGTCCACCACAATCATCATCATCGGCGGCTTGTTTGCCCTGTTGGGCACCACCGACCGGGCCAGTGAACTGGTCCGCGAAATACCATTTGCAGTGCAGACCACGGTGTTGGTTTTTGACCTGAAGGTGCTGCTGATGATTGGTATTTTCGTCTTTGCATTTTTCCGATTCAGCTGGTCAATGCGTCAGTACACTTTTGTCGCTTTGCTAATCGGTTCATTGCCGGAACCGGCTGATTTTGCGTCAGGGAAGTTTGACCGTGATGTCTTTGCTGCACGCGCTAGCCGGCTGGTTGGGCTGGCAGCAGAAACCTTCAACGACGGCTTGCGCGCTTACTACTTGAGCTTCGCGGTTATGGCTTGGTTTTTTTCGACCTTCGCTTTCGCTGTCGCCACGGCTGTGGTGATCTTGATTCTGTACAACCGCGAATTCCGTTCAGACGTGTTGCAAGTCTTGAAGGAAGTTTGAGCTTTTAGTCGACGTCACGGGCCAGCCGCAAACCGCTGAATTGCCATTGCGCATCAGGCGGGAAAAAGTTGCGATAGCTGGCACGCAAATGGTTTTGGGGCGTGGCGCACGAACCGCCGCGGAGCACAAACTGCTGGCACATGAACTTGCCGTTGTACTCGCCGGCCAAGCCTTCCCATGGCTTGTAGCCTGGGTAGGCGCTGTAGCTGGACTGCGTCCATTCCCAGACATCGCCCCAGAGTTGGGCTAACCGGCCGTCGTGCCGCTCCTGCAAGGGCAGAGGATGAAACACTCCGTTGTCTTGCAGGTTGCCGGTGATGGTTTTGGGCTGGCTGCGTGCGCTTAGCTCCCATTCCTGCTCGGTCGGCAAGCGGGCACCGGCCCAACGGGCATAGGCGTCGGCTTCAAAATAACTCAGGTGGCAAGCCGGCGTGTTCGGGTCTATCTCCACTTGGCCGTACAAGGTGAAGTTGTTGTAGGCGCCGTCATCCAGTTGCCAGTAAAGCGGCAGCTGCTGGTTGCCTTGCTGCACCCAATCCCAGCCCATCGACAGCCACAACTCAGGCCGCTGGTAGCCACCGTCCTCAATGAATTCGATCATGTCGCCGTTGGTCACCGGCCGATCGCCGATTTCAAACGGCGCGACAAAGACTGGGTGCCGAGGCGTTTCGTTGTCAAAGGCAAAGCTGCCGTCCAGCACTGGTTCGTGGCCGTGCAGCACCAGACCTCCGGGCAGTCGAACCCAGCCGAGTGGCTTCGGATGCGTTCCTGCCAGCGGCCAGCGCTGGGCATAAGCCGGCTTGGCCGGGTTCAGCGACAGCGCATGTTTGATGTCGGTGATGAGCAACTCTTGGTGTTGTTGCTCGTGCTGCATACCGAGTTCCAGTAGCTCGTTAAGTGCTAGGCGATCAGACGTTTCAAGACCAGCTGCCGAGCTAATCAGCGCGAGCATGCGTTGATCCACTTTTTGCCTATACAGCAGGACTTCGGCCAGCGTGGGCCGACTGATCAGGCCACGCTGATGCCGTGGATGCTTGCTGCCCACGGCGTTGTAATAGCTGTTGAAGAGCACTCGAAAGCTGGCGTCGTAAGGCGCAAAGTTGGGCTCAAAATGCTCCAGCAAAAAGGTTTCAAAAAACCAAGTGACATGTGCCAAATGCCATTTGGCGGGGCTGGCATCGGGCATGGACTGCAATTGACAGTCTTCCGGGCTGAGTGGTCGAGTTAACTCAACGGTTTGCTGGCGCGTGTTGGCGTAACGCTGAGCCAGCGCGGACAAGTCGTGGGTCGTTGAGAATGCGTTGGCGTGACGGGAAGATGGCATGCGTGTAGAGGACATGGGTTTATTTTGCGTGCCTCCGAAAGGAGGTGCGTTTCTCGGGCGTAAATTCCCTTTTTTGTCGGAACATTTCAGGCAGCGTTAGTTGCGACGAGCTCCGGCCGGGCCGTCAAGGCCGCATCGACCACGCGCCTATCATCAAAGACAAAGCAGCCGCCCTTGTAATGCGCTTGGCCGACTTGCTCAAAATAAGTCAGGATGCCGCCGTCGAGTTGGAAGACATCTGTCAGCCCGGCCTCGCGCATGAGAATGGCGGCTTTTTCGCAGCGGATACCGCCGGTGCAAAAGCTCACCACGGTTTTGCCTTGTAACTCGGTTTTGTGGGCGTTGAAGGCTTCAGGAAACTCGGTGAACTTGTCAATGCGCCAGTCAATCGCGCCGGTAAACGTGCCGCAGTCCGCTTCAAAGGCGTTGCGCGTGTCGAGTGTGACCACGGCTTGGCCTTGATCGTCGTGGCCTTGGTCCAGCCAACGTTTCAGGGTGATCGCGTCAACCGCCGGGGCGCGGCCGCTGGCAGGTTGAATCGCCGGGTGGTTCATGCGGATGATTTCAGGCTTTATTTTTACCAGTCGTTTTTTGAACGGCTGGGTGTCTGACCAACTTTCTTTGGCCGCTAGGCCTGCAAACCGATTGTCGCTGCGCAGCCAAGTCATGAAGTCGTGAACTGCAGCGGCCCCGCCGGCCAAAAATAGATTGATGCCTTCTTCGGCAAGCAATACAGTTCCCTTGATCTCGCTGCCCTCTAATGCTTGGTTAATGGCAGTTTGCAAGGTGGGAAGGTCGGCGAGACTGACAAATCGGTAGGCCGCAATATTCAGGATAGTCATGGTGTGCGGGATTGTAAGAAAAGACTGAAAAATCGATTTTTGGCAAGTCCCTGAGGTGGCCGGTACGACGCCTAGAATGCACCGCATGTTTGTTCATTTGCGTATTCATACCGAGTTTTCCGTTGTCGACGGAACCAATCGGATCGATGAAATTGTGGCCGCTGCAGCGGCCAACCAGCAGCCAGCCTTGGCTATTACCGACCTGTCCAATCTTTTTGGTACGGTCAAGTTTTACAAGCAAGCGCGTGGCAAGGGTGTCAAGCCCTTGATCGGCGCGGATGTCTGGGTCGAGGTGCCCGGAAAAGATGCCAGCGCGCCGGCCGCCCGGCTGCTGCTGCTGGTGCAAGACCGCCGCGGTTACTTGAATTTGTCTGAGCTGCTGACCCGCGCTTGGACGAAAAATGTGGTGCGCGACCAAGCCGTCATCAAGCTGGAATGGTTGCAAGAGCTGGGCGAAGGCTTGATTGCACTGGCCGGCGCTCAAACAGGCGCCGTGGGCCAAGCCTTGGTGCAAGGCGACCAGACCCGGGCGATGGAGTGCGCCTTGTATTTTGCTGGCCTGTTCCCGCACCGCTTTTACCTAGAGTTGCAACGCGCTGAGCGTGTTGATGACGAGCGCCATGTGGTGGCTGCTGTGCAGTTGGCGGCTCGCCTCAAACTCCCAGTGGTGGCAACGCATCCGGTGCAGTTCTTGACCTATGACGACTACGAGGCGCATGAAGCCCGCGTGTGTATTTCTGAAGGTGAGATTTTGGGTAACGCGCGGCGCATGCGCAAGTTCACGCGTGAGCAGTACTTCAAGTCGCAGGCGCAGATGACCGAGCTATTTGCTGACATCCCGTCGGCGCTGGCCAATTCGCTTGAAATCGCCAAGCGCTGCAATCTGGTGCTCGACCTCGGCAAGCCGATGTTGCCCGACTATCCGACGCCCGAAGTGGATGGCGTTCGCTTGCCGATTGATGCGTACTTCCGGCACGCCTCGCATGAAGGTTTGAACGAGCGGCTGTTGCATCTGTACCCTGGCGAAAAGCTGCGCGAAAGCAAGCGGCCTGAGTACGTGGCGCGGCTGGATTTTGAGATCAATGTGATCTTGAACATGGGCTTCCCGGGTTACTTCCTAATCGTTGGTGACTTCATTAACTGGGCCAAGAACAACGGCTGCCCGGTTGGGCCTGGGCGAGGTTCTGGTGCCGGTTCTTTGGTGGCTTATTCGCTGCGCATCACCGACCTGGACCCACTGCAATACAACTTGCTGTTTGAGCGATTCTTGAACCCTGAACGGGTGTCGATGCCCGACTTCGATATCGACTTTTGCCAGACCAATCGCGATCGTGTGATTGACTACGTCAAGGACAAGTACGGCAAAGAAGCCGTCAGTCAGATCGTCACCTTCGGCACCATGGCGGCCCGCGCGGCGATTCGCGACGTCGGGCGTGTGCTGGACTTCCCTTATGGCTTTTGCGACAGCATTTCCAAGCTGATTCCGAACAAACCGGGGCAGGCTGTCTCCTTGCAATTGCCACCCGCTGAAAGGGACAAAAACGACAAGATGGTTTACGCGGTCGAGGCCGAGCCTATTTTGGCCGAGCGCGAAAGCAAAGAAGAAGACGTCCGCACGCTACTAGAGCTGGCACGCAAGCTCGAAGGCTTGACCCGCAACGTCGGCATGCACGCCGGTGGTGTGCTGATTGCGCCGGGCAAGCTGACAGACTTTTGTCCGCTCTACCAGCAACCCGGCAGCGACTCGGCGGTCAGTCAGTACGACAAGAATGACGTCGAAGCCATTGGTCTGGTGAAGTTCGACTTCTTGGGTTTGGCCACACTGACCATCTTGGAAATTGCGCGCGAGTTCATCATGAAACGCCACGCTGGGCAAGAAAACTTTGCCTTTGAAAACCTGCCCCTGGACGACGCTAAGGTCTACAAATTATTTGCCGACGGCAAGACCGAGGCGGTGTTCCAGTTTGAAAGTAGCGGCATGCAGCGGATGCTGAAAGACGCGCGTCCGACCCGCCTTGAAGACCTGATCGCGCTGAATGCGCTGTACCGGCCCGGCCCGATGGATTTGATTCCGACGTTCGTGGCGCGCAAGCAGGGCCGCGAAGAAGTCATCTACCCGCATCCGTTGGTGGCCGAGATGCTGTCTGAAACCTACGGCATCATGGTCTATCAAGAGCAGGTGATGCAGACCGCGCAGATTCTGGGCGGGTACACGCTGGGCGGCGCCGACATGCTGCGCCGTGCCATGGGTAAAAAAGATGCGGACGAGATGGCCCAACACCGCCAAATCTTCCGTGATGGAGCGGCCAAAAATGACATCGTCGAAGCCAAGGCCGACGAAGTATTTGACTTGATGGAGAAATTTGCCGGCTACGGATTTAACAAGTCGCATGCCGCCGCGTATTCGCTGCTGGCGTATCACACGGCTTGGCTCAAAGTGCATTACACGGCCGAGTTTTTCTGCGCCAACATGACGGTGGAGATGGACGACACCGACAAGCTGAAAATTCTGTTTGGGGATGCCGTGAAAATGGGCATCAGCTTCGAGTCGCCTGATGTCAACCGCGGCTATTACCGTTTTGAGCCGATCACTGACAAAAGCATTCGCTACGGTTTGGGCGCCATCAAAGGCACAGGCCAGCAAGCGATTGCCGCGATGGTTGCAGCTCGCGACGAGGGTGGCCCCTTCACCTCGCTCTATGATTTTTGCGTGCGTGTGGACAAGTCCAAACTCAACAAGCGCACGGTTGAGGCGCTGATCAAGGCGGGCGCGTTTGACAACTTGCACCTGAACCGCGCTGAGCTGCTGGCATCTGTAGATCGCGCCTTTGAATTCTCCGCCGCCACGCAAGCTAATGCCAACCAAGGCGGGCTGTTCGACATGTCGGACTCACATGCCGCTAGCACGCAAGAACCGCCGCTGGTTGAAGCTATGCCTTGGGGTGTGAAAACGCGACTGACCTACGAAAAAACAGCGGTTGGCTTCTACTTGTCAGGACATTTGTTTGACGAGGTAGAGCTCGAAGTGCGCAAGTTCGCCAAGCGCAAGATCGAAGACCTGATCGATTCACGCGAGCCGCAACTCATCGCTGCCATCGTCAATGACCTGCGTGTTATCAATGGTCAGCGCGGCAAGCTCGCTTTGTTCAAACTCGATGACAAGACGGCCGTGATTGAAGCCACCGCCGATGAAAACGTGCTCAACGCCCACCGCAACCAGCTCAAGGACGACGAGCTCGTCATCGTACAGGCCAGCTTGCAGCCAGACCGTTTTGCCGGCGGTTTTCGCCTGAAGGTCACGCAGGTCTGGGACTTGGAAGAAGCGCGTTGCCGCTTCGGTAAATACCTGCGTGTGGCCGTCAACGGCAGCGCACCCGACATTCCTCGCATCGTCAAAGACTTTCCGCCCAGGCGCGAACTTTCAGCTTTGGATGAGAGCGAGGTCGTGCGCGGCTTGTCGGTGCGATTGAGTCTTCGCCGCGATGGCGTGACCGCTGAACTGCAACTCGGTGATGCCGCCAAGTTCTACCCGACCGACGCTGCGCTGGCCAGTTGGATGGCGCAGGCGGACAAGGGTTTGGCGCAGGTGGTTTACGAGTAGCCCCCAGGCTTCATCGCAAACGCGGTCATTTTCTGACTGTGACTCCGTTGGGCACACTGGCATTGCCGGTCACTTGCTCAAACAAGCCCTTCGCGGCGCTCGGCCAGGCATCGCCTCGCCAAGCGACATGCTGGTCGGGTCTGATCAGTGTGAAGCGAGTCGGATAAAGCCCGCTAATGGCGCCCTCATTCGGTTGAATGACTTTGAGTGGAACGCCGGCCTTTTGGGCTTGGAGACGGGCTTGATCGACCGCCTCTGAGGGGGCATTTTTGTTGGCCAACAAGGTAAAACCGATGCCAAAGTGGTCGTATAAAGAGCTGCCGTCATGCAGCCATGCGTGCGGGGCTAGGGCGCCTGGGCGCGATGTTGGAACGTAGTTGATGAAGTCGCGGTCCGGCAGCGGGCTTCCGTCGCCAACGATCACTGGCGAGTCGTTGTAGTGGTAGCCAAGCATGACGCCTAGGGTGACGAATTCCCGTAGCTTGGCTTGCTGGATACGCGAGCCAACCTCGCGGCGTAACGCATGACCTGCTGAATCTTCAGCGTCCAGCCCGTCTTTCCAGAGCTGGTTGCCCAACATCGCATGATTGGCCACGGCCTCATCCAACACGAGCTCATGCACTGGGCGCCGCTCACGTTCATAGCTGTCTAACAGTGGAGTGCCGCCCCAGCCTTGGATCACGGCAGCTATCTTCCAGCCGAGATCGACGCCGTCGGCCACGCCCATGTTCATGCCGTAGCCACCAAACGGTGGATGCAGATGGCAAGCGTCACCCGCCAAGAAGACTCGGCGGTCACGGTAAGAGTCGCTCAAAAATCGGCTGGCCACCCACTCGTCGGTGGACAGCACTTCATAGGGCAGGTTAATGCCGGTTGATTTTCGAATGAATGCAGGCATGTCGGCCGCGTCCAGCTTAACGCCTTCTTTGACACCGGTCGGCATGAAGAACCATTTGTCGCCGCGGTCCATCGGCCCGATCAAGCTGGGGGCTTCAGGATTGACCTGCCAATACATGATGGCCGGGCCGTGTTGATGGGCCTCGGCCAGACCGGGCGCGCGGAACACCACGTTGTAGTTGCGGGACAGGCCGTAAGTTCCCTGCATCTTGGCGCCAATGCCCTCACGCACCGAACTGCGTGCGCCGTCCGTGCCGGCGAGGTAGTCTGATTCAATGCTGAAGTGGCCGCCGCCATTGAGATCTTTGGCCACCGCTTGGACTTT
This sequence comes from Comamonadaceae bacterium, assembly GCA_947450695.1. Lineage (GTDB taxonomy): Bacteria > Pseudomonadota > Gammaproteobacteria > Burkholderiales > Burkholderiaceae_C > Polaromonas. Next base: position 27,559 of record CANFWV010000009.1, on the reverse strand, counting down.
GTCACCATCTTGGGAGAACGATGTCAGCTCGCAGTTAAAACGTAACTCAACGCTTGACAGCGTTTGCACATGGGCGCGCATCACCTCTTCAACGGTGTACTGCGGGACCCACTGTGAATGTTCGGAGTACAGCGGATTGCGACCTGGCGCGCAGTAAAACGCATTTTCGAAGCGCGTCAGTTCCGGGCCCGCCAAGCGCGTGCAAAACACCACGTTGGAAGGATAGTTCAAACCCAATGGGGAAGCGGCGCGCAGTTTGTCAGCAATCCCCCAACGCCGGAAGTGTTCGCGGGTGCGCACGTTGGTGGTTTTAGCCCGCGGTGCATAACCGACGCGGGCATTGCGCTCAATCAAGATGCATGGAATTGACCGTTGGCCCAGTTCAATGGCCAAAGCCAGTCCGGCGGGCCCTGCACCCACGATCAATACTTTTGTTCTCTGCAACGATGTTCCCACGACGTCTCCTTGTGCAGGCCTGTTGACGACTCATCGTGGCGTCAAGAGGCAAGTGGTTAGGGATCGTACGGATGCCATAGAGATACAGGAAGATGATAATTTTTAGATGCTGATAACAATTTTCGATCGTCCTCGCCTTCATCCCGTTGCTGTCGGGTGTGGTGTACTGCCGGTGTCCACATGGCGGTGAAGTTCAGTGCAATGCGAGATTTTTTGGCGGTAGCGGAGCGTGGTAGCTTGCGTGCAGCATCACGCCACCTCGGTAGCGCACAACCCGCCATCACCCGAAGCATTCAGGAACTTGAAAAGGACTTGGGCGTCGTGCTGTTTGAACGCCTTCCCTCTGGGGTGCGTTTGACGACCATGGGTCAAGTATTTTTGCGTCGCGCCAGCGCCGTGCACAACGAACTCCGCTTAGCGCAGGAGGAGCTTGACCAGTTGAGGGGTGAGACGAATGGTCGCTTGACAGTCGCGCTGTCCAGCGCTGCACATTTGGCGCTTCTGCCCAATGCACTTCTGCCTTTTCGCGAGCGCTACCCGAACGTGCAAATGGACATCATTGATGCGGTTTATCCGAATGCGGAGTCTGACCTGCGAGAAAGCCGTGTGGACTGTTATATCGGCCCGGCACCCGATGCAGTACCCCCTGATTTGTTGCGTGAAAAATTATTTGACAACACGCGGCTCATTGTTGGACGCAAGGGTCATCCGCTGGCGCAATCGGGTTTTTTGCGCGACCTTGTGGGGGCAGAGTGGATCACCACCTCGATCACGCACATTGCCGAAGAGGAACTCGGCCCGCTGTTTGAAGCGCACGGATTGCCTGCGCCCAAATTGGTCATGCAGGCGCACTCCACGCTGACCTTTTTGGTGGCGCTGGTGTACTCAGACTTACTGATGATGCTGCCCATTCAGTGGACACAGTCCCCGCTCGTCAGTCACTTGGTACAGCCAATTCATGTGCATGAACTGTTGCCTGCACCACCTGTGTGTCTGGTGCGGCGCAATGGGCTACCACTGACGCCAGCAGCCGAGTATTTTTGCGACATGATGCGTCGTGCCGCGTTGCACATAGATAACCTGCAAGTCGTCGCCTAGATTTGAAACGAGCATCATCAAGAGTTCCCTACTCAGCTTTGAAAACTCAAAAATCAACCATGTCTAACGTTGTCAGCCCCCAAGATTGGTCTCAGTTGATCTCCGCGCACGCCCGATCTCACCCTAAAGTGTTGGTCGGTTTCGGCATTTCCTTGTTGGGCGTTTTGGCGTTGCTGTTGCAGGGTGAAGTCTGGCTCAATGCGAGAGGAAATGACACTATTCGGTGGGCCTTGTGGGGCGGCTTGGCGGGTTTGCTAGCCACCACCCTAGGTGCTTTGCCCGTGCTCTTTTTGAGTGGCTTGCGTCAAAAGACGGAAGACGTGATGCTGGGTGCTGCCGCTGGCATGATGCTGGCGGCTGCCGCATTTTCATTGCTGTTGCCGGGGCTTGCGGCCGGCGAAAAATTCATGGGCAATGCTGTTGGGGGTGCTATGTTGGTTGTCTTTGGCATGGCGCTAGGCGTCATGCTGATGTTGGGTTTGGACCAGTTCACGCCGCACGAGCACGCCAAAACAGGGCCTTGTGGTCCGGGCAATGAACGTTGCAATCGGGTCTGGCTGTTCGTGATGGCGGTGGCCATTCACAACTTGCCCGAAGGCATGGCGGTGGGCGTGAGTTTTGCGCAAGGCGACTTGAGTGTCGGCCTGCCGTTGGCTACCGCCATTGCCCTGCAAGACATCCCGGAAGGACTGGCTGTTGCCATGACCCTGCGGTCTATTGGCACCAGCGTGTGGATGTCGATTGGCGTCGCGGCGCTAGGTGGAATTTTGGAACCGATTGGTGCACTGATCGGGGTCAGTCTGGTCGGCAGCTCTGCCATGGCTTACCCGATTGGTTTGGGCTTGGCCGCTGGCGCAATGCTGTTTGTGGTGTCGCACGAGGTCATCCCTGAGACCCACCGTAACGGACACCAAACCTTGGCGACGATTGGCTTGATGGTTGGTTTTGCCATCATGATGGTGTTGGACACCACGCTAGGTTAAAGCTTCAATGAACCGGAGGGCAACGATGAAAATATTGTCGAAAATCGCAGGCTATGCCATTGGTGCTTTGCTGGTGCTTTCTGCCAGCGCGGCAGACTATCCTGCGCGCACCATCAAGATCATCGTGCCGCTTGAACCCGGTGGTAGTTCGGATGTGATCACACGCCTGCTGGCCGACAGGATGTCTACCGATCTTGGCGTGCCAGTGATTGTTGATAACAAACCCGCCGCTTCCAGCATCATCGGAACGTATGCACTCGCCAAAGCAGCCCCCGATGCCCACACCATCTTGATGACCAACAGCGCCATCACCAGTAATCCGTGGCTTTTCAAGCTGCCGTTTGACACGTTGAAGCTAACGCCGGTGACCATGATCGCCAGTGCACCTCAACTGTTGGTCGCTCATCCATCCGCACCGTTCAAAACGCTGCATTTCGAGCGTCGGCGAAGTACTGCCGGGCTATGACCTGACCAATTGGTTCGGCATTTTCGGGCCACCGCAAACGCAGAAAGGCATCGTCGAACGGATTTTTCAATCGGTCAACCGGTCTCTGGCTCATCTGGCGATTGCCGGCCGCCTGGCCCAAGAAGGTTTTGTCTCATCCGGTATGCCGCCTGCTAAATTTGACAAAGTCTTTCGAGATGAAGTCGTATATTGGCAAAAACTATTCAAAGAAAATAACCCGAAAATTGACTGACCTGACACCTATGAACCAACGTACTGCATCAGTACCCCCGGCCCATGACGTTGGGCCGCGCATCTCCCCCGACAAGTTGCAGGCCTTCGCTTGTGCTGTTTATCAAAGTGCGGGAGTGCCTTTAGAAGATGCCGATTTGGTGGCTGATACGCTCGTCCAATCTGACCTGTGGGGACATCAGTCGCATGGATTGCTGAGGCTGGAGTGGTATCAGACGCGGCTCTTGTCGGGCGCTATGAAGCCTGTCACTCAGACGACTTTAGCGGTTGATGCTGGAGCTATTGCCGTGATGGACGGTGCGGATGGCTTAGGTCAAGTGATCACCAAACGTGCAATGGAAGAGTCGATTTTGCGTGCCAAAAAGCATGGTGTGGGCGTGGTCTCAGTCAGGAACTCAAATCACTTTGGCACTTGCATGTATTTCACCCGTATGGGCGCAGCCAAAGGTTGCATCAGCATTCTCATGAGCAATGGCGGAGCGAATATGGCGCCGTGGGGCGGTATGAAAAAAAAGATCGGAACCAACCCTTGGTCGATTGCTGTGCCCGGTGGAAAACACGGCCATGTGGTGATGGACATGGCTAACTCTGGAGTGGCCCGGGGAAAAATTTATTTGGCTGAAAAAAGGCGCGAAAAAATTCCATTGGACTGGGCCATTGATGCTTCTGGCAAACCGACGTCGGATCCGAGAGCCGCCATTGAAGGCTTGATATTGCCGATGGCTGGACACAAGGGCTACGTCATGGGTGTGATGGTCGACATCTTGTCCGGCGTGTTGTCGGGCAGTTCATTTCTTGATCAGGTGCACGGTCCTTATGACCCGGTTAACCGCAGTGGAGCAGGGCATTTTTTGGTTTCCCTGAATGTCGAATCTTTTCAGCCGTTGAGTGCATTTGAAGATCGCATTGAAAGTTACATCCGATCCTTGAAAGATGTGCCGCTGGCGGATGGTCATTCGCAGATTTACTATCCGGGGGAAATGGAAGATCTAGCCGATATTGAAAACCGTGCCAACGGGCTGTTGCTGCCAGAAGATACTCTGGCCAGCATGGCCCGGGTGGCCAAGTTGTCGGGGCTAGAAAGCAGCGCCCTGTTTTAAAACAACACACGATAAAAGACCATGAGCCAACTCCGAATTCCCGCCGTTTACATGCGTGGCGGTACCAGCAAAGGCGTTTTCTTTCACGCCACTGATTTGCCTGCAGATGAAGCCTTACGCGACAACTTATTGCTACGGGTTATCGGCAGTCCTGACCCTTATCGCAAGCAGATCGACGGGATGGGCGGTGCCACTTCCAGTACCAGCAAGGTTGTTTTGATCTCTAAATCAGCGCGGGCAGATTGCGATGTGGATTACAACTTTGGTGCGGTCTCGATTGATCAACCGGTGATTGACTGGTCTGGCAATTGCGGCAATCTCACGTCCGCCGTCGGCCCCTACGCTATCAGTGAAGGGTTGGTGGATGCGCCGCGAGAGGGTGTTGCCGTGGTGCGCATCTGGCAGGTGAATATTCAGAAGCGAATTGTGGCCCACGTTCAGATGGCGGCGGGCGAAGTTGTCGAAGACGGTAGCTTTGAGCTCGACGGCGTCACTTTTCCTGCGGCTGAAATCAGACTCGAATTTCTTGACCTCCAAGGCAGCACCATGTTTCCGACGGGGCACAAGCGCGAGGTGCTTGATGTCCCCGATGTTGGCAAGCTTGACGTCACCCTCATTAACGCCGGCATTCCGACTATTTTCATGGAAGCCTCGTCGTTGGGATTGAAGGGCACTGAGCTGCAGAGCGACATCAACAATGATGCCCAATTGCTGGCACGCGTTGAAACTATTCGTGCCTATGCTGCCGTCGTCATGGGGGTTGCTGCAACGCCTGAAGATGCCACGCTGAATCGTCCCCATACGCCCAAACTTGCCTTTGTTTCACGACCAGCAGCTTACACGGCATCGAGCGGTAAATCGATTCAAACCAGTCAGATTGAATTGTTGGCCCGAATTTTTTCGATGGGTCCCTTGCATCACGCCATGACCGGCACGGGTGCAGTCGCCATTGCTGTGGCATCTGTCATTCCGGGTACTTTGGTGAATGACGTTTTAGGCGGTACTCAACGCGACATGATCCGCTTTGGTCATCCTTCTGGCATCTTGCAGGTTGGTGCAGAAGCTGTGCTGGTGGGGGGCGAATGGATTGTCAAAAAAGCCATCATGAGCCGAACCGCGCGCCGCTTGATGGAGGGCTTTGTTCGCATTCCTTAAGTTTGCGATGTCGCATCGCTCAGACTCTTCTTTCAGCTTTAACTGGTTTGACCGACCTTACAAAAGTGGCTAATGCGAGAGTTCGTGCTCTGTGCGTTGTGCTGCTAAAACAAGGGATGTTTGGCACTTCCGCTCTAACTCTTTGGTATACCGTACTTGAGGCACCACGATACTCAGTGCGCCAATGGGATAGCCATCCTGTCTCAGTACCGCAATGGCTAACGCAACGACCCCAATGGTGTTTTCTCCGTTGGAGATGATCACCCTATCTGCACTGATCGCGTTCAGACGCACCATAAGCTCGCTTGGAGACTTGGCTGTTTGAGATGTCATCGGTTTGAAATCGACTTCGCGCAAATACGACTCCTTCTCATCTTTAGGCAGCGCACTCAAAACAGCTTTACCTGCGGCGGCAGAATAAAGCGGAAATTTGACATGAGGCGTCATTCGATAGCTCAAGTGCTGGTCGACCTCCTCTCCCAAAACTCTTTCAACGTGATCCCCTCGGAACAAATAAAACGCTGAGGCCTCTTGTGTTTTATCCGTGAGCCATGTCAGTTGTGGCCGTGCAATTTCGAGAATGTCGCGGACATGCTTGCCTTGCTGCATAAGTCCAAAAAATGCGCTTCCCAACTTGTAGTTGGCGGTATCTGGGTCTTTCTCAAGGTAACAGCGAGAAACCAAATTTCGCACCAATCCGGTCAAGCTGCTTTTCGGAATACCCAGTGATCGAGAGAGTTCAGTGTGTGACGCAGCGTTGCCGCGACGACAAAGCAACTCCAGCACATCCAACACGCGGTCAGCAGATTTGATGGCACTTTTGTTAATCATAAGAATAGTTGCTTGGCTCATAGCCTATTGAGGGGGTGTTGAATTCCCCGTGGAAACCCCGATAGACACCCAGAGGAGAGAAAGGATACATTTGCGAACAAGTTCACATATAAGAACTAGTATGCGGTGAAGTTCTAATGAAGTCTTATTAAGAATGAAAATAGATGAAGCCCAAAAAATTTGGATTGGTGTTGTTGCTAAGCGTCTGCTGGCTGACGCAAGTCAGTGCTCAAGTCGACGGTTATCCCAAAAAAACAATCAAAGTCATTAACCCTTATGTCGCCGGTGGGGGAGTTGATGCCATATTTCGTCCATTGATGCAAAAAGTGGGAGAAAGCATCAAACAGCAGATTGTGATCGATAACCGACCTGGGGCTAACGGAATGATCGGGATGAGCGTTGTCGCCAAGGCCCCGCCAGATGGTTACACGATCGTGATTGGAACAACAGGTGCTGTTGTGATGAATCCTGGTGTTTATGAAAAAATGCCTTATGACACCTTGAGTGACTTTGTTCCTATCATCAATGTCGCACAGTCAGCATTTATGTTGTCAGTGAATCCCAAGGTGCCAGCTAAAGACGTGAAGAGTTTAATTGAGATGGCACGCAACCATCCCGATGAGGTGTCCTACTCTACCTTCGGAATTGGTAGTTCGCCACATCTTGGGGCCGAAATGTTCAGTCAAATGGCTGGTGTGAAATTGATGCACGTACCATACAAAGGAAGTGCTGAGGCTGTCACTGCGCTCTTGTCCGGGCAAGTCATGATGAGTTTTGATTCAATGCAATCAACATTACCTCATATTCGGCAGAAACGACTTCGACCAATAGGTCTCGCTTCCCTGCAGCGCTCAAAAACTGTACCTGATATTCCAACAATTTCAGAGCAAGGACTTTTGGGATTTGAAGTGGGTTCATGGTACGGACTTCTAGCTCCGGCAAATACACCCAGAGCGATCATTGATTACTTGAATGCAGAGGTGATCAAGGCCTTGGAATCACCTGAAATAAAAGAAAGATTCGCTGCGTTAGGTTTGGACGTTATTGGGAGTTCTTCTATTGAGTTTTCAATGCAAATAAAAAATGATTTAATAAAATGGAATAAAGTTGCACATGCAGGTGGAATACGTGCCGATGGTAATTAAAAATTAATAGAAAAATATAAAATATGAGATCTATAAAAACTGCTTTATTTGCACCTGGTAGCAACATGAACGTGATGCAAAAGGCCATTACCAGTGGGGCTGATGCCGTTATCCTTGACCTTGAGGACTCAGTTTCTTTAGCCGATAAAGCTACAGCTAGAATTCAAATTGTTGAGACAATTAGAAATGCCTCGAAAAATATTAGGACGAAAAAGCCAATTATTATAGTTAGAGTTAATGCTGCTGATACAGGCTTATTGTATGACGATGTTAAAGCGGTTGCGATTGAAGGGCTGGATATCATCATGCTTCCGAAGGCTGAAACGATAGATGAAGTAAAAAAATTATCGATATGGCTAGCTGATATTGAAGCTAATAAAAATATAAATAAAATTGAATTGGCCTTGCAAATTGAAACTGCACTTGGTATATATAAATGTTATGAATTAATTAAGGCATCTAGCCGTGTAAGTATCACCTGTATCGGAAGTGCTAGGGATGGAGATTTACAAAGTGACCTTGGTTGCGGCTGGTCTATCGACGGCATAGAACTATTGTATGCACGATCAAAAATGCTACTTGATACACGTGCGGCTGGTAATGTACTACCTCTCGACGGTGTTTTTTCGGACCTAGGTGATGAGCCAGGATTACTAAAAGACTCAATGCTGTCGGCCAGTCTTGGCTATGTAGGTAGGACTATCATTCATCCAAAGCAAATGGATGTAGTTCGGATGGCTTATGGAGTTTCTGTTGATGATATTAATTATTACAAACGTATGGTAAATGAGTTTGAAGCGGCTGAAAAAATAGGTGTTGCTGCTATTACTGTTGATGGAAAACTTGTTGACTATGCAATGTATAAACAGGCGAAAAGAGTACTTGATATCGCATTCATAAATGGATAAACATTATTTTTTAAAATAAATTTTTTTATTAATACAAGACTTGAGCTTAAAAGGAATTATGAGTTACCCATTAAATAATATTAGGATATTAGAGTTGGGTCAAATTATTGCGGGAACTTACGGGGGGCAAATTCTTTCGGATATGGGGGCTGAGGTTATAAAGATTGAGTCGCCAGAAGGTGATTTGGGGCGAAATCCTTCAGTGGCTCCATTGAATGGGGTTAGCGGACTTTTTTTGACATTCAATAGGAATAAAAAAAGTATTGTTATCAATCTTAAAACCGATGAGGGATTGAAAATTTTTCTAGAACTAGTAAAGCACTCAGATGTTGTTGTTGATAATTTTAGGCCGGGAGTGATGAAGCGACTCGGCATAGATTATCCAGTTTTGAATAAAATAAATCCAAAAATAATTCACTGTTCAATTACAGGTTTTGGCGTGACAGGTGAGTATCAAGATTATCCTGCATTAGATGTCATTATTCAGGCCATCAGTGGACACATGGCAATTACCGGCGAACCCAACCGCCCACCTGTTCGAACAGGCGTGCCGTTAGCTGATTTAAGTGGTGGTTTGTTCTCATGTCAAGGAATTCTTGCGGCACTGTTTGAACGAGAACGTACCGGTAAAGGGCAGCATATGGACTTGGCAATATTTGATGCCATGCTCAGCTTACTAACATACATGGGAACAATGTGGCTTAGTAATGGAGAATTGCCGAATCCACCTGGATCTGGTCATGAATACTCAGTGCCATGGCAAGCATTCAAGACTAAAGATACGTACGTTGTTGTAGCGACACGTGAAGAAAAAATATGGAAACGTTTTTGTGAAGCAATAGCTAAACCCGAATTAGCATTGGATGATCGTTTCTCATCCAACAGCAGTCGCGTTAAGCATCGAGACTTGTTGGTTCCAATTTTAGAGGTAGTGATTAAAGATAATACAACTACGTACTGGCTTAAGAAATTTCACGAGTGCCAAGTTCCAGCTGGTCCTGTTAATCATCTTGATGGGGCATTCTCTGAACCTCCTGCCATTGAAAATAATACCATTGTTGAGTATCTGCACCCTGATGCTGGAATAGTAAAAATGCCAGCATATCCTGTGAAAATGGATTCGAGAGAGGGGCATATATCCACCCCGGCACCACTCTTAGGCGAACATACAGATGAAATTCTTAAGAAATTGTTAGGGTATTCAGTCAGCAAAATTGCTGAATTAAAAAGTTTTGGTGCTGTAATTGACTATAAGGAAAAATAATGATTGGTCTATATTGGGAGCAGTGGGAAGTTGATACTAGTTTTATCAGTGCGGGGCGAACCGTTACGGAAACTGATATTGTCATGTTTGCCGGAATATCAGGTGACTACAACCCATTACATACTAATGAAGAGTATTGCAAAAATACACTTTTTGGAACACGGGTCGCACATGGTCCACTTATTTATGCAATTGCTGCTGGCTTGCTTTTTCAATTGCATCTATATGATGATACTTTGATTGCTTTTTTGGGTTTTGAGAGTTTAAAGTTCACCAAACCTGTAAAAATTGGAGATACTATTTTTGCAAAGATCACTGTTCTTGAAAAATCAGAAACCTCAAAGATGGATCGTGGTGTCATGAAGCGCCAGTTGCAAGTGATTAATCAAAAAGGTGAGGTAGTGCAAGAGGGGGTTCAAGCTTTTCTTTTGCGGCGTATGCCTTCCGAGTAATTTAAATTGTAATTGGAGTTTTTATGTCTAAAGTATATTGGGTGAGTTCATATGCATCTGTGTCGAATCCAGATGCATTGGCTGAATATTCAAAGCTTGCGGGTCCCGCAATGATCGCGAATGGAGGTAAATTTATAGCTCGCGGGATGCCTGCTGCAGTTATTGAGGCTGGTTTGATGGAGAGGACGGTTTTGATTGAGTTTGATAGTTTGGACATAGCTATGACGGCGTATAAGAGTGATGCCTATCAGGCGGCATTAAAAGCACTAGGGGATCAATCTGCAGTTCGTGATATTCGTATTATTAGTGCAATTTGAAAAAATGTATATATTTTTAAGTAAAACTTAAAGAAAGAATAACATGAAAAAACTTGGGAAAATTATTTTAATACTAGGTATTTTTTTTGCCTCTTACTTGGCGAATTCACAAGATTCAAAGGTGCCTAGTGGCGCAGTTCGAATTGGGGTATTAAACGATCAGTCGGGCGTTTATTCTGGCATGGGCGGGGCCGGTAGTATTGTGGCCGCTAAAATGGCAATTGAAGATTTTGGTGGAACTGTATTGGGAGTCCCGATTCAACTACTGTCTGCTGATCATCAAAATAAAACGGATGTTGCATCGACGATGGCTAGGGAATGGTTTGATGTCAAAAAAGTTGATGTTATTGTCGATTTGGCTGCTAGTAATGCAGGTATTGCGGTGATGAATATTGCCAAGGAAAAAAATAGAATTGTTATTAATACGGGATCGGGATCAAGTCGAATCACAAATGAAGACTGTAATGATAGAACCGCTCATTGGGTTTATAACACCTATGCGTTGGCTAATGGAACAGGTAAGGCAGTCCTAAAGCAAGGCGGTGATAGTTGGTTTTTTATAACTGCTGATTATGCGTTTGGACACTCACTAGAAAAAGATACAACTGATGTTTTGAAAGCTGGTGGTGGTAAAGTTTTGGGTTCTATAAAGCACCCATTAAATACTTCCGACTTTAGTTCATTTATGTTGCAAGCTCAAGCTTCGAAGGCTAAGGTTATTGGACTTGCAAATGCTGGAACCGATGCAGTTAATGCAATTAAAGGCGCAAAAGAGTTTGGATTATTAAGAAGTAAAAATCAACAACTCGTTGGGCTTACAACGTATGTGACAGATGTTTACGGTCTTGGTGTTGAAGTTGCTCAGGGAATCCAGCTCACGGAAGCTTTTTACTGGGATATGAATAATGAAACACGTGCATGGTCGCACCGATTTTTTGACCGTCATAAACGTATGCCTTCAATGATCCAAGCTGGTACATATTCAGGAGTAATGCATTATTTGAAGTCAATAAAAGCTGCAGGAACTTCTGAGGCTGGTGCCGTGATGTCTAAAATGAAGTCGACACCAATTAATGATTTCTTTGCAAAAAATGGTGTATTACGTGAAGATGGATTGATGGTTCACGATATGTTTTTATTTCAAGTTAAAACACCTGCGCAGAGTAAAGGTCCTTGGGATTTATATATATTGAAGGAAACTATTCCTGGTAATCAAGCATTTGACTCCCTAACTAATAGTGCCTGTCCATTAGTCAAGAAAAAGATTTAAACAGACCCATTTAAATCTTTAATTTTGAAGCTCTTAGTCCCGATACCTTGTCATCACATACTCACCAGGTGCATGTGCCAAAGAGTCCATTGGTGATAGTTGGCGCGCCGGCGCCATGCCGCTGCCATGCGCGAGCAGCCACTCATGCCAAGCGGGCCACCATGACCCTTTGAAATGAGGTGCTTGTTGCTTCCAGACCTCGGGTGAAATCCGACGGTCTGTCGCTTTGGTGAGCAAGAGTTGGTAATCGCGGCCTGCATGTCCGGGCTCTGAAACCACGCCGGCGTTGTGCCCACCACTGGTCAGCACAAAGGTCACATCAGCATGTACTAAGCGCTTCACTTTGTAAGCTGAACGCCACGGGGTCACGTGGTCTTTCAAGGTGCCCACGGCAAATATCGGCAGCTGCAGGTCACCCAGTGAGATGGGTTCGCCGAGTACTTCGTAGCGTCCTTCGGCCAGTTCGTTATGCAAGTACAAGCTGTGCAAGTAGTTGGTGTGCATGACAGCCGGCATGCGCGTGACGTCGGCATTCCATGCCATGAGGTCGTTGGGTACGTCTGGCTCGCCCAGCAGGTATTCGCGCATAAGGGCCGACCAGACCAAGTCGCGAGCTCGCAAAAACTGGAACGATCCAGCCATCTGGTGACCTGTCAAGAAGCCACGCTCGGCCATGATGTCTTCGAGCAGGGCGACCTGCGCTTCATCCAGCAACACGCCCATTTCTCCGGCATCACGAAAATCCAGCTGGGTTGCTAGCAGGGTCATAGACGCTATCGGCGCTATCGGCGTGTTGTGCACAACGTTGGTTCTGGTCAACGCGGCTGCAGCCATGGACAACAGCGTGCCACCCAAGCAATAGCCTGTGGTGTGGATCGGGATGCCACCGGTTCTTTCCGTGATGACCGCCAAAGGCTCTATGACGCCGAGTTGTAAGTAATCTTGCATGTCGAGAAGCGCGTCAGACTCATCCGGGTTCCGCCACGACAACATGAACACGGTATGGCCCTGATCGACCATATATCGCACCATGGAGTTATGCGGTGAGAGGTCAAGAATGTAGTATTTCATGATCCATGACGGCACGATGAACAACGGTTCCCGTTGCACCTTTCGCGTTGTCGGCGCGTATTGAATCAACTCCACCAGATGGTTCCGGTAAACCACTTCGCCAGGGGTGCAGGCGACTTCCAGTCCCGGACGGTAAAGGTGTTCTTCTGGCTTCAGTGGCAACAATCCCTGATTTTGTCTCCAGTCGTCGTAGGCATGGGCCGCGCCACGCAACAGGTTCGCACCTTGATTTTCGAGGGTTGTCTTCATCACTTTCGGGTTCGACCAAGGCCAATTACTCGGGGCCAGCATGTCCAGCCATTGCCGTGACAACAGCTGCATTAACTCTTCGTGGTGATGTTCCATGCCGCGCAGTACGGTGGCCTCTTTCCACCAAGTTTCTGCCACGCCATGCGTGCTGGCTAACGCGCAAAAAGGCCATGTATGCCAAGCCTTATCGGCATAGCGGGGATCTGCGGAGGGCACGCTTTGGCAAGTGATCGCTTGATGAATCGCTTTTCCCCAAGCCAAACAGCCTTGTGTTGTCAAGCGAGAAAAAGTGCCTGGCGACGACAGCAGGTGCCCAGTCCAGTCAGCCACTGCCAAACCTAGCGACACGGGTGACAAGCCACCTGTCAGTGAGGCCATGCCCATCCGCACGCTGTGGTCGAGGGCTGCGGCGGCTTCTATCGCCGAGTTAGGGTGGGCCGTTCGTTCAAAAAAAGAACGAACATCGCCGCGTCGTCTCAGGCCTTTTGCAGAGATTCGCTCAACGGCTGTGTCTCTGGGGATCAATTCTTGGCCGCCATTTTCATTGCGAATTTCAGGCATGGACATGAAGGCTTTTCTCTCTCAAGAAGTGAAAATGAGCAGGCTGGTGTGAACGCGACAGAAAATCCACTGAGCTATGAGCTTGAGGGGCCGCATTGCGAATATTTGTCGGGCGTCTTCGGTGTTCTTTGTAGGTCTAAAGCAAGTGCGAGCAGATGCCTCCAGTCATAAGTTCACTACACTTGGGTTCTTTTTTTTTGTTGCTTCTCCCGCTGGGCACCGTACCTTATTTATTCATGCGCCACGAACTTCCGGTCACGCCCGATGATTCTCCTGTTGATGTTGTATATCTTTGGGTCGATGGCCAAGACTTGGGTTGGCGCGCCAAACGCCGCCATGCCATGCGGCAGCTCAGTGCCTACGGCAGTGAAGCCATTGCTAAATTTGGCAACGTCGAAGGGCGCTTTCGGGACAACGATGAACTTCTTTACAGTTTGCGTGCGCTTGAGAAGTTTTTCCCTGACCATGGGCACATCTATCTTGTCACTGACGGACAGACGCCGGATTGGCTCAAAGCATCGGATCGGATGACACTGGTTGACCATCGAGAGCTGATACCTGAAGCCTCACTGCCGACCTTTGACTCTAGCAATATTGAGTCTTATATCCACCGCATTCCCGGGCTTTCTGAGCGTTATTTTTACTTTAACGATGACGTCTTCTTTGGCGCACCCGTGAATGTTGATGATTGGTTTTGGCCTGGTGGGTTCTATGTGACTTGGTCCGACGATCCGGAAGTCTCAGACGAGGCGCTGAGGATGGACGCAACGGCCCCTGAAAATGCCTGCCGGCTGTCGAACCGTTGGTTGACTTATAAAGCCGTAGCGCAACCGCAGACAGCTTCGGGCGCCATTTCTGTGCCGATGCGGGCGATGGACCCGCATTACCAAAATACCTTTCGTACTTTTGCGCATTCGCCGCGGCCTATGCTCAAGTCGCTGTTGTGGGAGCTTGAAGTCGAGGCAGCTGAACTCTTTGATGGTGTGCGATCAACCGTTTTCCGGATCTGGGACAAACCGACGATCGTCTCTGACTTTGTTTTGCGCTGGGCGCTGGCCCATGGCTTGGCTCGCGTCAAGAGCTACCGGCACCGCTACGTGTCTACTGGCGATGTTGACCAAGGCGAGGAGCTAAAGTTACTCACCGAACAATTCGGTGCACTTGATTTTTTCTGCATCAACGACACGACTGACGATGCGCACGCTGAAGATCCTCGGCTGGAAAACGTTCGAGACTCCTTGCGGCTGATGTTGTTCAAGCCGTCTGAATTTGAGCGTTCTTATAGCTCCTGCGCTTCAGTTAAAACCAGTCCAGCGACCGTTGCTTGATCGAAGGGCCATAGCGATCTCTTGCGTGCTTCGGGCCAGCAGCGTTGCCATCGTTTTGATGCGGGACGGCGTCATGCGTTCATTGATAGCGGCCACACTCAATGACGCGAGAGGCCGACCCGTGGCGTCCGAGAAATGCCGTCCCATCGCGCTGACACCCGCGTTCACCCGATTTCTGATCAGCGTGTAGCCCTTGCGGTGGGCTTCCTCGATGGACGACATCATGAATTCTCGCGACATCCCCCAGTCTGAATCAAGTTGCACGTGAATGGCGTCCAGAACGGTGTCCCGCTCCGTCGCCGGCAGGGCGGCCAACAGCGCCATGCCACCGGCGCCCACCCCCAGCGGGCGTCGGCTTCCTACTTGGAGCGTGATCACGCGGATGGGTGATGGCCCTTCCTGCAGGTCGACGCAAACGGCTTCATGGCCGCTGCGCAGCACCAGATAGGCCGTGTCGCCAGCCTCCAAGGCCAGTCGCTGAAGTATGGGCTGGCACAAGCCGCGAATGTCAAACTGTTGCGCCGCTGACAGCCCGAGTTCAAAGGCCAGTGAACCCAGAGCGTAGCGGCGTTCGTTGTCGAGCTGTGTGACCATGCCTTCATCGATGAGTTGATGCAGTAACCGATGGGTCGTTGGGTGCGGAAGTTCCGCATGCCGGGCGATTTCCGTGAGGGCGCCGCCACGCGAGCCTTTGGTAGCCAAGAATCGCATGATGGAGAAAGCTCGATGCAGTAGGCCAGGGCGTTCAGCGGCGTGATCGAGGGGCATAGTCTCTTGGGGTATCGATGTTGGGGGCGGGCTTGATTTTGCGGCAATTGTATGTTCGTTGAATGGACATGCGTGCCAGCGCTACGGCCGCCGCGACAAAATGACTCATAAAAAGCTAGACACCCTAAATGGAGACATTGAGATGATTCGACACGCCCTGATTTCAATCGCAGCGGCTTTGCCAGCCTTGACGTATGCGGCCTTTCCAGACAAGCCGATCACGCTGATTCAGGGCTTTGCGGCCGGTGGCAATGCCGATGTGATTGCACGTATCGTGGCGTCCGGCTTGGCCAAGGAACTGGGACAGCCGGTGGTCGTGGACGCTAAACTGGGCGCTGGCGGCAATGTGGCTTCGGGTCTGGTCGCTAAGGCTCCCGCCGACGGCTACACCTTGATCTTGCACACCGGCGGCCATGCGGTGTCCAGTGCTGTCTATAAAAAACTGCCGTTTGATCCAGTCGAGGACTTTGAATGGTTGTCGGTAGTGAGCAAATTTCCGTTTGTTATTTCCGTGAGTTCCGCCAGCAGGTTCAACAATTTACGCGACGTTATTGCTGCAGCCAAGGCAGCGCCAGACACCGTTTCCTATAGTTCGGTAGGCATCGGTTCTACGCAACATTTATCCGGTGAATTGTTCCAAGCCATGTCGGGAACCAAGCTCATTCATGTGCCTTACAAAGGTGGTGCGGGCCCACTGCAGGATGTACTTGGGGGGCGCGTCGACATGATGTTTGACTCCGTCACGGTGACTCGCTCGCAGGTCGAGGGTGGCAAGCTGCGGGCGCTGGGGGTCACCTCTACGCAGCCCGTGCCGTCGCTGCCCGGTGTTGCGCCAGTTGCCGACAGCGTGCCGGGTTTTGAAGTCACGTCTTGGACAGGTATTGCCGCACCAAAAGGTTTGCCGCCGGCCATTGCGCAGCGGCTTCGTGCTGCCATTGTGGCTACGCTGTCCGACCCCGAAACGATGCGCAGACTTGAAGCCACCGGCGGCGCGGTCACCCCTTCAGCATCGGGTGCCGAGATGAAAAGCTATGTGGCCAACCAAGTACTCAAGTGGAAAAAGGTTGTGACCGATTCGGCCATTCCTCAGCAATAATCGAATCGATCAAAAGGATTTTTATGCTCTGCAAGAAACTTCACCATGCCGCTTTCCGTTGCAAAGATGCGCAAGAAACAGTGACTTTTTACACTCAGGTGCTGGGGCTCAAGTTCTCGCACGCCATGGGCGAGGACCATGTGCCGTCGACGGGCAAATACAGCCCGCACATTCATATTTTTCTGGAGATGGAAGACGGCAGTTCGATCGCCTTTTTTGAATGCCCGAACGACCCCGGCAACATGAAAGATTTGACCTCACCCGACTGGATTCAGCACTTCGCATTTGAAGTCGACAGTGTAGAGACCGTGTTGAAAGCGAAGGCAGATTTGATCGCCAAAGGCGTCAAGGTGGTGGGCCCCACCAACCACGACGACTTCATCACATCCATCTATTTCTTTGACCCATCGGGACACCGGTTGGAGTTAACAACGCGAACCTGCGCCCAGGCCCGCTATCGTATTTTTGAGTCTGAGGCCCAAGGTGTATTGGACCTCTGGAGCCAAACCCACGACTGGTCACAGCGGGCAAAGCTGTACGGTGCACAGACCGGCTACGCGCGCAGCGCTGACAAGGTATAGCGCAACGCCCGTCGGGTTTTTAGGCTTGGATTAGAGCGACTTCCAAGTGGGTTCAAAAAACGGCGCTGGCATCATGATCTTCGAGGTCTGGCTTTGTAGCAGGGGCAACATCTTGCCAACATAGGCTTGCCAGTTTGCGTCTTTTCCCAAAGCGGCTCGGCGTTGCGTGCGGTCTGCAAGATCTTCATAAGCCCACATGTGAACAATCTGATTCAGCTCGCCGATGTCGGTGTAGTAGTAGCCGACCATGCGGCCCAGTATCCGTAGTTGAATCGGCAAGCCTTCTTTCTCGTACAGGCTCAGATAGTCCCGCCATTTGCCGGGATGTGTGGTGTAAGTGCGTTGTTCAACAAGCATGGTTTTCAGTCTTTCGCAAATGGGTCAAAGATCAGTTGAATTGACGGGACGTGTTCAAAGGTGTTGTCCACCATCGATGATGATACGGGTGCCTGTGGCTGTGCGCAGGTGCGTGACGCAGGCGAGCACCGCGAGTGCAACGTCATTTGGTGTGACCGCTCTGCCGAGGGGCGTGGCGGCGCTCTTTTTTTGGACGTCCTCGGGGGTGCGTCCCGGCACAAATCCCGTATCGACCGAGGCTGGCGAGACACATAAAAAACGCACTGTCGGGCCGAATACGCGTGCCAGCGACAGCGTCATGGTGTCCAGCGCCGCCTTGGACGCGCAATAGGCGATGTTGCTGCCAGACCCGGTGAATGCTGAGATGGAAGAGACCGAAACGACCGTCGCGTCGCCGGACTTTTGCAACAAAGGCATCAGGGCGCGTGTGATAGAAAAAGTGCCACCAGCATTGGTCAGCAAAATCTCGTTGAACAAGGCGCTGTCCAGCGTCGTCAGATCAGTGTGTGGAATGCGACTGGTGTAGCCTGCTGAATTGACCAAAATGTCGACAGCCCCAACCAAGCTTGCCAGTTGGTTGGCCACTGCGGTGTGGATCGATGTGTCTCCAAGCGGCAAATGAATGGCTAGATGACCCGTGCCGGGCAATGCAGCACGCAAAGCCTCAGCGCGATCAGCGCCTTGGTTGAAGCCGATGACAACCCGTGCGCCTTCTGCTGCGAGTCGTTGGACAACAGCGGCTCCGATGCCGCTGCTGCCACCGGTGACGACGGCTGTTTTCCCCTGAAGGGCCAAGTTGGAATCGTCTGAGTGCATGGTCAATTTCTGTGTCAGGTACGGTCGTAAGAGGCGACCGTTTGCTGCTGATTATTGGTCAGTAGCCTCTGGTCATCAGGGGCTTTTTCCGTTCAGTGAACATGCACTTCCGTCCGTTGACGGGGGCCCTGTTGATGGCTCACATGGCGGGCTTGTCGCTCATGGTTTTGAGGTTGTCTTTCAGCGGCTGACTCATCGGCAGGCTGAGATTTGTTCCTTTGGGCGGTATCGGTGACTCAAACCACTTGCTGTACATCTTGGCGAATTCTCCTGATTTCATGAGACGGGAAATCGATCCGTCCACCAAGTCTTTGAACTCAGGGTCATCTTTGCGCAGCATGCAGGCGTAGGGCTCCACTTGCAGTGAATCGCCGACTACCTGCAGTGACGCAGGATTTTTTGAGTTGGCCATCAAGCCGAACAGCAAAATGTCGTCCATGGCGAAGGCCACTGCGCGGTCATTTTCAACCAGCAGCAAAGAGTCGTCGTGGTCCTTGCCGAGGATGACTTGCATGTCCAGGTTTTTGTCCGCGTTGTACTTGCGGATGACTTGGGCGTTGGTGGTGCCGGTGGTGCTGGCCACGGTTTTCTTGGCGAGGTCAGCGTAATTTTTGACCCCTGAAGACTTTTTGGTCAGTAGACGCGTGCCTGTATAAAACATGTTGATGGAGAAGGCGACGTCTTTGCCCCTCGCCGCGT
This sequence comes from Comamonadaceae bacterium, assembly GCA_947450695.1. GTDB lineage: Bacteria > Pseudomonadota > Gammaproteobacteria > Burkholderiales > Burkholderiaceae_C > Polaromonas. The sequence goes on along the minus strand of CANFWV010000009.1, from coordinate 8,357 downwards.
TGTTGGTGGTGGATCCGCACTCTAGGTCGTAGGTGCCGTTGACCAACAAGGGGATGCGGTTTTGCGAAGTGACTGGCATGGTCACCACTTCTAGGTTGGGCTTTTGCAATTTCTTGCGTACGTCGTCAATGATGATGTCGGTGAGCTCTACCGAAAATCCCACCGCTTTGCTGGAGCCGATCAAGTAACTGAAAGGAACCGATGCCTCGCGGTACGACACTGTGATTTTGTTGCTGTCGGCAACCTTTTTCAGTGTTTGTGCGCTGACGCTGTGGGTCAGGCCTGATGCGAGGATAAGCGCGGTTACGAGAGTTGAGTATTTCATGCAAGTCCTTGGATCGGTGAACATGGGGAGCTGGGCAGCGTTGTACGGGAAAACAGCGTCTGCTGGGTTGTTATTTTGGGCGATGTTTCGAGCAAAAACCATGGCTTGCGCAGAAAAACCGCAGAGCAATCCTAAAGTACGCAGAAAGCTAACGGCCTGTTTTGCGGGATTGTTCTAGAATTTGCACTCCTTAACCTTTTTTTAAAAGAGCACCCCTTGAAAAACACAAGCCGCCGAGTATTCATGATGCAAGTCGCCGTCGCATCGACTGCAGTGATCGCATCCCATGCGATGGCCCAAGCCATGGTGGACGCCAAAGACCCACAGGCTGTGGCCCTGGGTTATGTGGCAGACACCACCAAAGTTGATGCCAAGAAATTTGCTAAGCATGCAGCCACCCAGAAGTGCGCGAATTGCCAGTTGTACACCGGTAAGCCAGCCGACGCGGCCGGTGGTTGTGCCCTGTTCGCTGGTAAGCAGGTCGCGGCCAACGGCTGGTGCAGCGCCTACGTCAAAAAGGCGTAATTAATATTTCGTGATCAATAGGCCGTACTGAACGGTCCATTGAGTTGCACGGTGGCGTAGTTGATCGCTGAGGCGTAAGTCACCCACAGCAAATAGGGCAGCAGCAGTGCGCTACCGCGTCGAGAGTAGCTCTTCATCGTCCATATCAGTGCGGCGATGGAGAGCCATAAAAAGCCAACCTCCATCAACGCCCAGTCGGGGCGATGCAGCTTGAAGAACAGCAGGCTCCAAAGTAAATTCAGACCTGCATTCAGCACAAAAAGGCCGATCAGCCAGCAACGGTTAGCTCTGTTTTGTGTTTGGTCCCAGGCCGTTGCGCCTGCCGTGGCGGTCAATATAAAAATCAGTGTCCAGACCGGACCGAACCAGGCGTCAGGCGGTTTGAAGGCGGGTTGTACCAAACCTTGGTACCAAGGTCCAATCTCCGTCAGTAGGGCGCCCGATATCGCCACCCCCAGCGTGGCCAAGCCTGCGATCAGGATGGGGCTAAAGAGAGTGCGGGCTGTTGGTTTGTGTTTCATCAGGTTGGCCAAGTGAGTTGTGTCACGTGAGCATCTTCACACAATGCCGCTCAGGTCACGGGTGCAGGATTGAAGAGCACCAGTGCGTTGTGCAGTTTCCAGTGTTCGGCCCAGGTTTTTTTGCGTCCGCTAGCGACCTCAAGCATCATCTCAAAAAGTTCCCAGCCGACGTCTTCAATGGACTTTTCACCGGTCGCGATGGTGCCTGCGTTGATGTCCATCAGGTCGTGCCAACGCCGAGCCAAGTCGCTGCGTGTGGCTACTTTGATCACAGGAACAGCGGCTAAACCGTAAGGTGTACCACGTCCTGTCGTGAAAACATGTAAGTTCATGCCGCCAGCCAATTGCAGAGTGCCGCAGATGAAATCGCTGGCGGGCGTGGCGGCGTAGGTCAGCCCTTTGGCTTTGAGTTTTTCGCCGGGGGACAAGACATTGGCAATCGGTGCTGTACCGGACTTGACGATGGAGCCCATGGCTTTTTCAACGATGTTTGACAAACCGCCTTTTTTGTTGCCAGGCGTCGTATTGGCACTGCGGTCGGCACCGCCGCGCTGCAGGTAAGCGTCGTACCAGGCCATCTCGCGGATCATCGCTTGTGCGACCTCGGGTGTGGTGGCGCGCGAAGTCAGTTGGTCGATGCCGTCGCGAACTTCGGTGGTTTCTGAAAACATCACGCTAGCGCCTGCACGAATCAACAAGTCGGTGCAAAACCCCACCGCCGGGTTGGCCGTGACGCCGGAGAACGCATCGCTGCCGCCACACTGCACGCCGACCACCAGTTCTGATGCGGGCACGGTTTCACGGTGACGGGCGTTCAGCCGTTGTAGGTGTTGTTCGGCTTGACGCATGATGGATTCAACCATCGACATGAAGCCGACATGCGTATCGTCTTGCAGGCAGACCACGTCCAGTGTTGCCCTGTTGCGAAGGTCTATCAGCGGGATGCTGTCGGCGGGGAGCAAGCGCTCCGGTTGGAGTTTTTCGCAACCCAAGCTGACCACCATCACTTCGCCGCCAAAGTTGGGGTTTAGGCTGATGTTGCGCAAGGTGCGGATTGGGATGATGGCGTCGGGGGCGTCAATCGCTACGCCGCAGCCGTAGCCGTGTTCCAGCGCCACGACATCGTCGACGTTAGGAAAGCGGGGCAGCAACTCGGCCTTGATACGTTGCACAGCAAAGTCGGTCACGCCAGCCACGCACTGGACAGTTTGTGTGATGGCCAGAATGTTGCGCGTACCGACCGAACCGTCGGCGTTGCGAAAGCCTTCAAAGGTGTAGCCTGCCAGAGCTGGCATCGGTGGCGGCTTGACGGTGGCGATAGGCAAGTTGTCGAGGCTGCGGGCTGAGGGCATGTCCAGCAGCCGCTCATGAACCCAACTGCCGGCGGGGATGTCTTTCAGCGCATAACCAATCGGTATGCCGTATCGCAGCACCGGCGCTGCGGCTTTCAAGTCGACCAGCGCGACCTTGTGACCCTGCGGAACCGCGTCGACCAAGACCAAGCATCCGGGCAGTGTGGTGCCTGCGGGTAGGCCACGGTCATTAGCCACGATCGCCACATTGTCGCGCTCGTGCATGCGGATGATGATCGGCTGGGGCGCGGTGCTTGCAGCAGTTGTTGGCATGGGCGTCATGGGCGTAGAGGGTGATATCGGCAGTGCTGAGATAAATTAAATTATCTGACAACTTTGAAAGTTGTCAAGCAACTTGGGGTGCCGCGAGTGATCGGCGCTGGCTTCAGGGCGCTGGCGTGGTCTCAAAAATACGCCGTTTGGCGTTTAACACGTGTCTGCGGATGGCGTCTGCTGCATCGACAGGTGACCGGCGTGCGATGGCGTCGATGATCTCTTGGTGCTCGGCCTGCGTGGTACGCACACGCTCTGCGCTTTTCTTGTCGGTGACGTGGCGGGCCAGTTCGATGAACTGCCGAATCGGTGCCACGCTGGTCTCAATGGCGGTCACAAAAAACGGGTTGTGCGAGGCCCGGGCGATGGCCAAATGAAACTGAACATCTTCATCCGCGCCGGACTTACCGCTCTCCATGGCGGTATTCAAAGCGTTGAAGGCTGCGTGCAGTGCGTCTAAGTCTGAGGCGTCTCGAAACTCCGCTGCTCCAGCTGCAGAGCCCATTTCAACGCAACTTCGGTAGGCGTAGTAACGCTCAATATCAGCCAAGCTTTTAATCGGTGTTGGAGGGGTCGCCGGCGTGCCAGGAGCGCGGATAACAAAGCTGCCAGAGCCGCGTTTGGACTCAATGATGCCGTCTGAGCGCAGGCGCGACAGGGCTTCTCGCACCGTCGGACGCGACACGCCGAATTGGCTGCAGAGTTCGCCCTCGGTCGGTAGTTTGCCTTTGGGTGCGTAGTCGCCACGCAGGATCGCCTCGACCACGCGCGCATATATAAGTTCCGGCAACGTGGCGGTATTGTCGTTTTGAAGCAAGGGTTGGTTCATGGTCAAAGCAGTCCAGTAAAGCGCCTGCGTAGTTTAAGGCTGGAGTCTGACATCTCGAGCATTGATTCGGCTGCAAGCAATATTTGCTTGACATAGACTTTCCAAAAGATAAGATATCGGTTGTACGATGACTAGATAAGGGCGCGTTAAACACTGTGACGTCACCGCTCACGCCAACCATTGAAAGAGGTATTTTATGAATCCACAAGAACTTAAAACCATCATGTCTAGCGGCTTGTTGTCATTTCCTGTGACGGACTTTGATGCACAGGGCGACTTCAACGCCAAGAGCTACGCGGCCCGTTTGGAGTGGCTGGCGCCCTACGGTGCTTCGGCCTTGTTTGCGGCCGGCGGCACGGGCGAGTTTTTCTCGCTGACAGGCCATGAATACCCGACGATCATCAAAACTGCGGTGGAGACTTGCAAGGGCAAAGTGCCGATCATTGCGGGCGCTGGTGGCCCGACGCGTTTTGCCATCGAGTGCGCGCAAGAAGCCGAGCGTCAAGGCGCGCACGGCATTTTGTTGATGCCGCATTACCTGACCGAGGCTGGACAAGAGGGCTTGATCGCGCACGTTGAGCAGGTCTGCAAAAGCGTCAAGTTCGGTGTGATTGTTTACAACCGCAATGTCTGCAAACTCACCCCGGAGTCGCTGACTATTTTGGCCGACCGCTGCCCGAACCTGATTGGCTTCAAAGACGGCGTCGGCGACATTGAAACCATGTCATCGATCTACATGAAAATGGGCGACCGCTTCGCCTACTTGGGCGGCTTGCCGACTGCTGAGGTCTATGCCGCCGCTTACAAAGCACTCGGCACCCCGGTGTATTCATCGGCCGTTTTCAACTTCATCCCGAAGACCGCGATGGATTTTTACCATGCCGTGGCGAAAGACGATTTGGCGACGCAACACCACTTGCTGCGTGAGTTTTTCATGCCTTACCTGGACATCCGCAACAAGGTCGCCGGCTATGGTGTGAGCATCATCAAAGCCGGCGCCAAGCTGGTGGGTCATGACGCAGGCCCGGTGCGCGCTCCGCTGACCGACTTGAAGCCTGCCGAGATGGATGCACTGGCAGCTTTGATCAAAAAGCTCGGCCCTCAGTGATCACGACCTGAGCTCGATTGATGTCCAAACATCCCACGCCCGTCATCACCGCTTTACGCGTGATCCCTGTGGCCGGCCGCGACAGCATGTTACTGAATTTGAGCGGGGCGCATGGCCCGTTCTTCACCCGGAACCTGTTGATCCTGACCGACAGCGATGGACGCACAGGTGTGGGCGAAGTGCCCGGTGGTCAGAAGATCACTCAGACTTTGGAGGATGCCGGGCAACTCGTCGTGGGCCAAGCCATCGGCGCGCACCAGCGCATCTTGCAGCAGGTGCAACAGCAATTCGCCGACCGAGACAGTGGTGGGCGTGGCCAGCAAACCTTTGACTTGCGCACCACGATTCACGCGGTCACCGCGATCGAATCAGCCTTGCTTGATTTGCTGGGGCAGCACCTTGGGGTGCCGGTGGCGGCCTTGCTGGGTGAAGGCCAGCAGCGTGACGCGGTGGAAATGCTGGGTTACCTGTTTTATGTTGGTGACCGCAGCCAGACCCAACTGGATTACGTGAGTGACCCCGGCGCAGACAACGACTGGTTCCGCTTGCGCCACGAAAAAACCATGGACGCTAAGGCCGTGGTGCGGCAGGCAGAAGCCGCCTGCGAACGCTATGGCTTCAACGACTTCAAACTCAAAGGCGGCGTATTGCGTGGCGCCGAAGAAATTGAAGCCGTGTGCGCCTTGCACGAACGCTTTCCCCACGCCCGTGTCACGCTGGACCCGAATGGCGGCTGGTTGTTGAAAGACGCGATTGCGCTGATGCGCGACCTGCGCGGCGTGGTGGCATACGCCGAAGATCCATGCGGTGCTGAAGACGGCTTTTCAGGGCGTGAGGTCATGGCTGAATTCAGGCGTGCGACGGGTCTGCCGACCGCGACCAATATGATTGCGACCGATTGGCGTCAATTGGCGCATGCACTGTCCTTGCAATCGGTCGACATTCCGCTGGCCGATCCGCATTTTTGGACCATGGCCGGCTCTGTTCGTGTGGCGCAGACCTGCCGCGACTGGGGCTTGACTTGGGGTTCGCATTCGAATAATCACTTTGACGTGTCACTGGCCATGTTCACGCATGTGGGCGCTGCCGCGCCTGGACGGGTGACGGCCATTGATACGCATTGGATTTGGCAAGACGGTCAGCGCCTGACGAAAGAGCCATTGCAAATCATCGGTGGGCACGTGCAGGTGCCGAAAAAACCGGGGCTGGGTGTTGAGCTCGACATGGTCGAGGTTGATAAAGCCCACCGCTTGTACAAGCAGCACGGTTTGGGCGCGCGCGACGACGCTATGGCCATGCAAAGCCTGATCCCGGGCTGGAGCTTCAATCCAAAACGTCCCGCCTTGGACCGTTAAAAATTTCATCCAATAACATCAAACTTCGCTGCGAATTTCTTGCTGTCGCTACAGGACCCGCTCACATTTTCACGCGGCGGTCTAAGGTTTTGTTCAGATTTTAATAAGGAGACATCATGTTGATAAAACGCTTAACCCTAACCGCCTTGGCTTGTGCCGCCATCAGTTTTTTTGCAAGCGGCAGCGCCGCCTTGGCCCAGTCAGACTACCCCACCAAACCGGTGAAAATCATTGTGCCTTTCCCACCGGGTGGCACCAGCGATGTGATGGGCCGCATGGTGGCTGATGAACTCAGCAAGATCCTCAAGCAGCCCTTCATCGTCGACAACATCGGTGGTGCTGGCGGCATCGTTGGGACCGACAGGGCGAGCAAGATGACGCCGGATGGTTACACCTTGATCCAGACCGGTGTCGGTCAAAGTGCCGTGGCGCATGGTCTGGATCCCAACCTCAAGTACAACTCGCTGACGGATTTCATCCACATCTCGCAAGTGAACTCCGGCCCCAATGTGCTGGTGGTGAATCCGGCCACACCTTACAAGACGGTCAAAGACATCGTCGATTACGCCAAAGCCAACCCGGGCAAGTTGGACTACGGATTCACCCACGCGGCTTCTGGCCACATGGCAATGGAGTTGTTCAAGCAAACCACTGGTGCTGATTTGATGGGTATTTCGTACCGTGGCGGCGGTCCCATGTTGACCGATCTGCTGGGTGGCACGATACCAATGATGTTCATCAACCAAGATGCGGCCTTGCCCCACATCAAAGCGGGGAAACTGCGCGCGATTGCTGTGACGAGCGCGCAGCGTAATCCGCTTTACCCGACTGTGCCAACCATTGCCGAGTCGGGTTACAAGGGTTTTGAGGCGCTGTCCTGGTCGGGTATTTCAGCCATCAAAGGCACGCCGCAACCGATTGTTGACAAGCTCGAAGCCGCTATTGCACAGGCGATGAAGTCTGACGCCATCAAGCAACGCATGGCCGCGGTCGGTTTCATTATTCCCGAGCAGGGCTCCAAGCCTTACACAGCCTTCGTGCAGAAGGAGATTGAGACTTGGACGCGCGTCATCAAAACCGCCGGTATCAAACCTGAATAGCACGTTAAATCCGCTCAAACCAATAACGCATCTCTCATCACAGGACCCACGCAGCGCATGAAAACTCTCCAATCTATCCAAGCCCGTACCGGCGAAGCGCTCGGTGCGCCTTTGCTGGCCTCGACCTCTGAACAAGTTGACGCTGCCGCCAGCGCTGCGGCTCAAGCCTTTGAGGAATGGGCTGGCAGCACAGGCGAGGTGCGTGGCAACTTGTTGCGCGGGCTGGCCAGCGCACTCGAAGCTGATCGTGAGGGTTTGGTGAGTTTGGCTGACGAAGAAACCGGACTGGGTCCGATGCGGCTGAATGGTGAGTTGGATCGCACCGCGTTCCAGTTGCGCCGCTTTGCCGATATCGCTGAAAAAGGTGTGGCTTTTGAGCGCCTCGACGACCCGGCGGTGGCCGGTCCGCCGCCTGCGGGGCATCCGGCGATGGTGCGTCAGTGCGTGCCGCTGGGTCCTGTGGCGATGTTTTCTGCGAGTAATTTTCCGTTTGCATTTTCTGTTTTGGGTGGCGATACCGCTTCGGCCCTAGCTGCTGGTTGCCCGGTTGTGGTCAAGGCGCATTCAGGCCATTTGCTGTTGTCGAACCGCGTCTTCGGTTTGGTGCAAAAAGTGCTGAGCGAACAGAAGTTGCCCGCCGGTCTGATTGGTTTTATTCAGGGCGGTGGCTCCGACGTGGGTGTGCGCTTGGTCCAGCACCCGGCCATGGCTGCGGGTGCTTTCACGGGCTCGACGCGCGGTGGTGCGGCGCTGCAGGCGGTGGCCAACGCACGGCCACGGCCCATACCGTTTTATGGCGAACTCGGATCCATCAACCCGGTGGTGGCAATGCCGGCCTGGCTGGCTGAAAAAGGCCCTGAACTCGCCACGCTCATGGCGGGCTCAATCAGTTTGGGTTGCGGTCAGTTTTGCACCAGCCCGGGCGTGATCGTCTTGATCAAGGACGCCGCTTCCGATGCGTTCGTGTCC
>CANFWV010000008.1 GCA_947450695.1 Comamonadaceae bacterium | reverse complement strand
CTCTACGCGCAGCAATACCAAGTAGGCCAGCGTTGATGTGGTTCCGCAGAGCTGGCGGGTAGGTAGCATTGAGCCGGTGGGGCGACCCCCGGCCCAGATTAATGACGGTCACACCGCGTCAACTTGTTTCGGCAAGTTGGCACGGCGCACAAAATCCGGCTTATCGGCGAGCTTCACACTAATTCGATGGACTTTCAGCTTCGGTGCTCGGCTTCGGTCGCAGCCGGCGCCAGAGCTGAAAGCCCAGGAAGCCGACCATCAGCGCATTGGCCAGCAGAACCCCGGCGTTGACCAGCGTGGTGCTGTGTATGAGGTGCGCGACTTCGAACGGAATGTAGAGCGCGCCCGACAAAGCGGCCAGCCATTCGCCCCATAATTTTTCTTTCCACAAGCCATACGCTTCAAGCAGGCGCACGCTAATGTAGGCCGCCGCCAAGGGTGCCATCGTCCGCAGGTTAAGGCCCACCAGCAGGTCGGCGTAATGCAGCAGCAGTTCGGGGTAGTGCGTTTGCGGATCAAGGTGAAAGCGCCATAGCAATGCCATCGCCAAATGGTGCACGTCATGCTGCAGCAGCTCCAGCAGGCCGATGCTGGCGGCCAGCGCCGCCAAGCCCTTGATGGCTTCGAACAACGCAATCGCGTGCAGGGCGCGGCGCCGCGCATCCGGATGCGGTTTGTGAGGCTGATTGAGCGATAGCGGTGTCATCGGTGGCCGGCTAACTACAGTGACTGGAGGCGCTCCACATGCGCCAGCAGCGAGCGTTTGGCGATCGGCCAGACGCGTTCGTGCACGTCGTCGTAGGCCAGCGACACCCAGTCGTCAAGCGTGCCAGTCGGGTTGGCCTGCATCACCGCGAGGACTTTGGCTTCGCGCTTGAGTCGGTGCGCTTTCAACTGAGCGATGGCGTCTTTGGCCTCGCCCAACACATAGCCGTGGGCCGGCAAGATGAACTCGATGTCGTGCGCATCGCAGGCGGCGCTGAGCAGGTCTAGTGAATCGAGATAAGCGTTCATGTTGCCATCGGGCGGATTGACGATGGTGGTGCTGCCGTTGAGGATGTGGTCGCCACTGAACAGCAGGCCGTCTTCGAGCATCACCAAGCACAGGTGGTTGGCGGCATGGCCGGGCGTGTGCAAGACCTTCAGGGTGTGCGTCGTTTCGCCTTCTGGCCCCAACGCTATGAGTCTGAGCAGTTCATGGTTTGCCAGCGCACGATCAGGCGTGAAGGCGCTGTCAGCGCGTGCTGTCGGCAGGGAAGCCAAGCCGAGGATGGGGGGCTTAGAGTGACCGCTGGCTTCGCACATGGCTTGCAGCGGCTGCGCACCGGGCGAATGGTCCGGGTGCGAGTGTGTGCAGGCAATCATGCGGATGTCGCCGCCGGCAGCGGCGTGCAAACGCGCCAAGTGATCTGCATCAGCCGGGCCGGGATCGATAGCGATGTAGCCCGTATTGGCGTCGCCAACCAGATAGCTGTTGGTGCCGGGGCCGGTCATCACGCCTGGATTCGGTGCGGTCAGGCGCATCAGGTTTTTGAGCAGCCGCACCGGCTGCGTGGTTTGCCAGTCGAGGGTGTGAACGATTTGGCCGTCGGGGCTGGTCAGCGCCAGCTCGCCAAAAGCAGATTCATGCTCCATGTGGCGTGCCTCTTTGCCGGCCAGAAATCCGGCGCGTGGGCAAGAGGTCCAAAGAGGTTCGTCAGTGGCCGCGCAGGCCTCAAGAACTGCTTCCACATCAGTGAAATGCTGCAGCCGTTCCAACGTGCGAAGAGTCGGGAAAACCATGAAGAAGTTGCCCTCTGCATGCTTGGCCAGCGCGTCGGCTGGACGCACCCAACTGGGTTCAAATTGCTCGGCTTCATCGGCCAACGGCGTTTGGCCGTGCGGCATGCGCGCCACCAGAAAAGGCACGTCAAAGCGGCGCGGCAAATCTCGGTCGGTGACCCAGTGCGCCAACACAAACACCTCGCTGCCGGCCAGTTGTAAATGACGTGCCGCGCATTGTTCAGCAAACGGCGCACTGCGGTCGAGGGTGGCGATGTCGGCGGTGTCAGGGTGCCGACCATCGGCGTGGCGAGCCAGCAAGACGCCAAGTTCTTCGAAGCTTTCGCGGATGGCGGCAATGGCTTGCGTCAGGTGCAGATCGCTTTGCGTGTAACGCCGGCTGGACTGGCCATGCGCCAAGGCATCGGCTGTGTCGATGCCACCGCCCGGAAAGACATAAGCGCCGGGTGCAAAGCTGGCCGAAGACGAACGCCTCGTCATCAGCACTTCAAGGCCGTCTGGCGTGTCGCGCAGCAACAGCACGGTGGCAGCAGGGCGGGTGGGAACAGCTTCGCGCTGGGGATAAAGGAGTTGGGAGGCTCTGACCATGGCGCTTATTCTGCCCGTGAAAATGCTAAGTACTTTCCTGAATGGCGCGAGCGTGTGGCCGTGGTCATACTTTGAGGATCAACCTAGAGGATAAATCGATGAAGATCACAACGACACAATGGCTGCGCACTGGCCCGGCAATTCTGACTGTGCTGCTGTGCCTCGGCAGCGTCAGTACTTTCGCCCAGACCGCTGCAACGTCAGGCGCTTGGCCCGGCAAGCAGCCGATCAAATTGATCGCGGTGTTCCCGCCGGGCGGTTCCGTCGACCAGGTGGCGCGCATTTTGTCGCAGCCGCTGGCGCAGCAACTCGGGCAAACCGTCATCGTTGACAACCGTGGGGGCGCCTCCGGCTCCATCGGCACCGCGGCCGTGGCCGCAGCGCCGGCCGACGGTTACACCTTCGCGGTGGTCTTTGACACGCACGCCGTGAACCCCAGCTTGATTCAAGGCCTGTCTTTTGACACCCGCAAAGACTTGGCACCGGTGATTCTCATTGGGACGTCGGCCATGGTGCTGGCGACCAACGTCGGCTCGGAGTACAAGACATTCGCTGACGTCGTGGCCGCGGCCAAGGCTAAGAAAAACGTCAGCTACGGCAGCATTGGCTCGGGCAGTTTGGGTCACTTGGCCATGTCCTTACTTGGCAAGAGCGGCAACATTGACTGGCAGCACGTGCCTTACAAAGGCGGTGGCCCGCTGATGACCGATGCCGTGGCTGGCCACGTGCCGCTGGCCATTGGTTCGGTGTTTGTGGTCAAGCCACACGTCGACAGCGGCCGTATGCGCCCGCTGGTGGTCACCACCAGCAAACGTTCACCCGAATTGCCTAACGTGCCGACGGTAGCCGAGAGCGGTTTTGCCGGCTTTGATGCACCGGCTTGGTGGGCCATTCTGGCTCCCGCCAAGACGCCGCCAGCGATCATCAAGCGCATGAACGAAGAAGTCGCCAAAGCCCTGAAAAATCCGGACATCGCCAAAAAGCTCGGCGCTCAAGGCATCAACATCGTCGGCAGCACACCTGAGGCTGCAGCCACCTTCATCAACAAACAGATCGATGTTTGGGCCAAAGTGGTGAAAGACAACGACATCAAGACGGACTGACCGCCCGTCCGCTGGGTTGCTCGCCGTACTTATTCCGGCGTCACACCCAAGGCCACCAGGAACCTCGCGACCATGTTGTAGGTCGCAATCGCGCTGGTCAACTCGACCAGCTCGGTGGTGTCAAAGTGCTCGCGCAAGCTGGCAAACAGCGCGTCGCTGACTTTGACGTCGAGCGTCATTTGCGCAGCGTACTGAATCACCAACTGCTCGACCGTGCCCAGCGCCGGATGCGCCACGGGACGGCGTGCGTCTGACTTCACCAATTCATTCAGTGCGTCGAGTTCAGCTTGGTTGCCGCCCGCGGTCAAAAAGTCAGGCGCGTGGTGCTTGTACTCATAGACCGCACCGGTCAGCAGCGCCACCGTGCAGATGCCAAGTTCGCGCAGCTTTCGGCTGGTGGGCAGGCCGGAGCGAACCGCGCCGAGGTAGACATTCCAGGCGCGGGCGAGGGGCTCGCTCCACAGCAAGGCTTTGTCCAGATTGATCATCGTGCCGCCGCGACGCTTCAAGATAGCGTCAACGAGGTCTTGGGGTTGCGGTTTGAGGGCGGGAGTCCATTCAGGAATGCGCAGCATGTCGGTCTTTCTTCTTTATGAGGGGCCAAGTTCAGCATGGTAATGGGTTTGGATGGCTCGACGGATAATGCTTGCATGCGAATTCGATTCACCAAAATGCAGGGCGCGGGCAATGATTTCGTGGTGCTTGACGAGACCCGACAGCTGCTCGGCCTGAGCACCGCGCAATACCGCTTTCTCGCTGACCGCCATTTTGGTGTCGGTGCAGACCAACTATTGAGCGTACGGCCAGCGCCCGTCGGTGCTGTTGGCATCGACTTTTCCTATGCGATTCACAACGCCGACGGACAAGAAGTGGAGCACTGCGGCAACGGCGCACGCTGCTTTGTGCGCTACGTGCGCGACCACCAATTGACAGACCGCGACACTGTGCGCGTGCAAACCATGAACCGCGTGTTGGAGCTCACGCTGCAGGCTGATGGCCGTGTCAGCGTTGACATGGGTGCGCCCGTGTTCGACTTGCCCATGGTGCCTTTTGATGCTGTTGGTTTGACGCCAAAAGTCGTGAATGGCTGGGCCACTTGGCCGTTGGAAGTGACGGCCGATGGTCAGAAGAGCATCGTCTTCGCAGCGGTGGTGTCGATGGGCAACCCGCATGCAGTGCAGATCGTGGAGTCAGTCGACACAGCGCCGGTGTTGGTCTGGGGTCCACAAATTGAAAACCATCCGAGGTTTGTGCGCCGCGTCAATGCGGGCTTCATGCAAATTGTGTCCCGCAGCGAAGTGCGCTTGCGTGTCTACGAACGCGGCGCGGGTGAAACCCTGGCTTGCGGCACCGGCGCTTGTGCTGCCGTGGTAGCGGGCATTCGACTGGGATTGCTGGATGCGCACGTCAACGTCCATACGCACGGCGGTCTGCTTCATATTGAGTGGCAAGGCACGGAAGAACAGCTCGATGCACCGGTCTTCCTGACTGGCCCCGCGACACAGGTGTTTGAAGGCGAGATCGATCTGCCTGATGTTTGAAAAGCGGCGGCCTATAAACCTGTCTTGAAACTGAGGACAATGCGCACCATGAACCCGACCCCCCCCTCTATGCAACATCCCATCACCGAAGACGACATCGCCAATTTTTTGGCCAACACCCCCGACTTTTTTGAGCGTCACGCCGAAATGCTGGCCACCGTCCAGCTGTCCAGTGGTCACGGCACCCGTGCTGTCAGCCTGCAAGAGCGTCAAGCCGGTATGCTGCGCGACAAAATTCGCGGCCTCGAGTCGCGCGTCGTTGAGATGATTCGCCATGGTCAAGACAATGGCGTCATCGCTGACAAAATGCAGGCGTGGGTGCTGAGTCTGCTGATGACGTCGGCCGCTCGTGATTTGCCGGACACCATTGCCGAAGAACTACAAACGCAATTTTCTATTCCGCAAGCCGTGATCAAGGTCTGGGATGTGGCTGCGCCATTTGCGGAGTGCGATTTTGCCGCTGACGTGAGCGACGACGCACGCAGTTTTGCGGCATCGCTGTCGACCCCTTTTTGCGGCCTCAATGCTGGACTTGAAGCGGTCAATTGGCTGCCTGAGCCGGCGGCAGCCAAATCGGTGGCGCTGATCGCCTTGCGCTCTGGCGACGCCACTCAAGCGTTTGGTTTGCTGGTACTGGCGTCGTCCGATGCTGAACGTTTTACCAGCGGCATGGGTACCGACTTTCTGCAACGCATTGGCGAGCTGGCCAGCGCTGCCTTGTCGCGTCTGCGCAGTCCGGCTGACGCAACGCTGGACTGATTTTGTTGTAGCGGCTGCCGGTGTTAACGCTGACCACGCCTGATCCCTTGGTACTGCGCTACCTTGAGCATGTGCGGGTTGAAAAGCGGCTGGCCGCACGCACGCTGGCGCTGTACACGCTGGACTTGGAAAAGCTGCAAGCTTCGGCTGAGCAGGCGGGTGTGTCGCTGACCGCCGTGACGCCGGTGCATATGCGCCGCTGGGTCGCGCAAATGCATGGCGGCGGTCGAAGCGGTCGCGGCATTGCGCTCATTTTGTCGGGTTGGCGCGGCTTTTACGGCTGGCTCGGGCGTGAAGGTTTGGTCACTATCAACCCTGTACAAGACCTGCGCGCGCCGAAAGTTGCCAAGCCGCTGCCCAAAGCGCTCAGTGTCGATGAGGCGGTGCAATTGGCTGACTTTCAGACGGCAGATACCGAGGCGCATCCGGGCTTGCAAGCGCGTGACGAATGCCTGACCGAATTGCTTTACGGTTGTGGCCTGCGCATTGGCGAGCTGGTCGGGCTGGACGCTTGCGCCAGCGCTCGAGCGCTGGGCTGGATCGATCTGCAAGCCGCCGAAGCCCATGTGCTCGGCAAGGGCGGCAAGCGGCGCAGTGTCCCAGTGGGGGCCAAGGCTTTGCAAGCGCTGACGGTTTGGCTGGCCGTGCGCAGTGAGTGGCTGAGCGATGCGGCTGAGCCGGCGGAAGTGGCTGCGGATGCGCTTTTCATCAGCCACCATGGCAGCCGCTTGACGCCGCAGCACATTCGGGTCCGGCTGAAGTTGCGGTCGCTGCAGGCCGGGCTGGCGACGCCGGTGCATCCGCACATGCTGCGCCATTCCTTCGCCAGCCATGTGCTGCAGTCGAGTGGCGATTTACGCGCTGTGCAAGAGTTGCTCGGGCACGCCAACATCACCACCACGCAGGTTTACACGCGACTTGATTTTCAACATCTGGCGAAGATTTATGATGCCGCGCATCCCCGTGCGACAGTGGCCGGGCTCAAGGCCAGCCTCAAACCAAACCGAAAACCGCCGTCCCCGTAGGAGGCCAGTCCCTAGCCGATCTTAGCTTGCGCCAACCCCGACAATAGGCGCATGAAATCAATTCGACTCCGAGAAGGCAAAGAACGCTCGCTGCAGCGGCGCCACCCATGGATTTTTGACGGCGCCATCGCCAAGGGCAGTGGTGATCCGGGCGAGACGGTGCGTGTGGACAGCCACGATGGCCGCTTTCTGGCCTGGGCAGCGGTCAGCCCGACTTCCAAAATACGCGCACGGGTCTGGAGTTTTGACGAAACCCAGCGCATTGACGCCGCCTTTTTCAGCGCCCGCATAGCCGCCGCGCTCAAGGCCCGTGCTTTGTTTGATATTCAAAGCAACGGCGTGCGCTTGGTGCATGGCGAGTCCGATGGCTTGCCAGGGTTGGTGGTCGACCGTTATGCCGACACGCTGGTCATGCAGTTTTCAAGCTGCGGCGTCGAGCGTTGGAAGAGCGTCATCGTCGACGCGCTGCTGGCCCAAACCGGCTTGACGCGTCTGTATGAACGCTCAGACGCCAGCGTGCGCACACTGGAAGGTCTGCCTGAAGCCACTGGCTGGCTGAGTGGCGCACCCGCTGAAGGGCATCCGCCAGGCACCGACATCGTCATCCAAGAACACGACTGGCAGCTCGGTCTGAACATCGCTGAAGGCCACAAGACTGGCTTTTATTTAGACCAGCGTGACAGCCGCCAAAAGTTTGCCGCTTACACCCGGCGTCGGCAGTTTCAGCGGGTGTTGAACTGCTATTGCTACACCGGCGGTTTCACGGTGGCGGCTTTGGCCGGCGGTGCGGCGCACGTGACCTCAATCGACTCGTCCGGCCCGGCTATCGAAAAGGCTTGGGCCAACGTGGCGTTGAACGGCTTTGACGCCGCGCGTTGCGACATGCGTGATGCGGACGTCAACGCCTCGCTGCGGCAGTACATCAAAGAAGGCCGCACTTTTGATGCGATCGTGCTGGACCCACCGAAGTTTGCACCGACTGCCGCGCATGCCGAGCGTGCCGCACGTGCCTACAAAGACATCAACCGCTTGGCGCTGATGATTCTGGAGCCGGGTGGCGTGCTGTTCACTTACTCCTGCTCGGGCGGCATCAGCGCTGATCTATTTCACAAAATTGTGGCGTCTGCTGGCACCGACGCCGGTGTCGACGCTTTCATCAGTGAACGCATGGGCGGTGCACCTGACCACCCTATGACGGTGACCTTTCCCGAGGGCGAATACCTCAAGGGGCTGGTGCTGGTCAGAAAGCCTTGACTAGAAGGCCTTGACGTTTGCAGGTTGGTCCGGCCGCGTTGCTGCGGCGGTCCGCCTCGCTCGCTAAAATAGTTGGTTGTTTTCGGCTTGCTCTTGAATGAGCCACCCCAGCATTTTCTTTTCAGTTTTTCTAGTTAGGCACACCATGAGTTTGATTCCCGTCACCATCCTGACCGGCTTTCTGGGTTCAGGAAAAACCACTTTGCTGAAGCGCGTGTTGACCGAAGCCCACGGTCAAAAAATTGCCGTCATTGAAAACGAGTTCGGTGAAGAAAACATCGACAACGAGATTTTGGTGAATGACACCAACGAGAACATCATTCAGATGAACAACGGTTGCATCTGCTGCTCGATCCGTGAAGACCTGCGCGAAACGCTGCAACTGCTGGCCGCCAAAAAGCGCAAGGGTCTACTGACGTTTGACCGGGTCGTGATCGAAACCACGGGACTGGCCGACCCAGGTCCGGTGGCACAGACTTTCTTCATGGACGAAGAAATCGCCGAACAGTACCTGCTGGACTCGATCCTCACCTTGGTCGATGCCAAGCACGCCGCGACGCAGCTGAACGATCGCCAGGAAGCCCGTCGCCAAGTTGGTTTTGCCGATCAAATTTTCATCAGCAAGACTGATTTGGTGGACGAGAGTGAAGTCAAAGCCCTGATGCATCGCTTGACCCACATGAACCCACGCGCCCCGCAACGCGCAGTGCATTTTGGTGAAGTCGCCATCGCAGATGTGTTCGACCTGCGCGGCTTCAATCTCAATGCCAAGTTGGACATTGACCCAGACTTTCTGAAAGAGGATGCGGATGAGCACGCCGGCCATGACCATGCACCAGGTGAGCATTGCGACCACCCGTCGCACGCCCATGACGCCGCTGGACACGGCCATCACCATCATCACGACGATGATGTGAAAAGCTTTGTGTTCCGTTCAGATCGCGCCTTCAGCCCGGCCAAGCTGGAAGACTTTCTGGGCGCTGTGGTGAACATTTACGGCCCCCGCATGCTGCGTTACAAAGGCGTGCTAAACATGGAAGGCACCGATCGCAAAGTGATCTTTCAAGGCGTGCACCAGTTGATGGGCAGTGACCTTGGCCCGGCTTGGGCGGAGGGCGAAATGAAAACCAGCAAGATGGTTTTTATCGGCATTGACCTGCCTAAAGATATTTTTCTGCAAGGCCTTGAGCAGTGCCTAGTTTGAGTTAGGCTCTCCGCAATCCGCAATAGCTTGCGGTGCATGCTGACTTGAGGCTGGAGGGCTTGATGTTTGTTTCATTTCTACAACGATTTGGTTTTTTGGCATCCAGTGGTGCTGATGCACCGCTAAAATCGCGCGCCGATCGAAATGCCAAGCCGTCAGTTGCCGACAGTGGAGAGCATTCGAATAAAGCCGGTCGAATCACCCGGGCCTCTGTTTTAAAAACCGAGGCCCATCCCCAGGCCAGTGCCCAAAGGAGACCAGACGTGAAAACCCCTGCCAAAAAGAGCAAGCCGCCTGTAAAAGTGGCCACCAAGTCAGCTGCAAAACCCGCGGCGAAGCACGCCGTACCCCCGTTGAAGGCCAAGCCTGTGGCGGTTAAAAAAGCGCTAACTTCTAAAAAATCGGCTACCAAAGAAGTCGCTGGCAAAAAAAATGTAGTTAAATCGGTTATAAAGCCTGTTGCCAAGCCGACAGTTAAGGCGACAGTCAAGCCAGCCGCCAAGCCAGCTCCGAAATCTCCTTCACCCTCTTCTGTCAAAGTTGCACTTCCAAGCGTAGCCAAGGCAGCTTCTATCCCTACCAAGCCGGTGCCGGCTCCCCAGCCCGCCGCGCCTCCAGTTCCAAAGCCCATGATCACGCCTCCACCCGCCCTCAAACCCGGACGCAGAAGTTCCGCCCGCACCGCAGCGATGTCGCCACCGCCCGCACCGATGGTGCCGACGCACGCGCCTGACGCCGCTAAAGCCAGCTACTCGACCATCACTGAACGCGTGATTTCGCCGCCACCCCATGTGGCCGCACGCAAAGATCCGAAGCTCGCCAACAACTGGAAGTCAAAAGAAGCCAGCGAGTTGACGGACGAAGAAGTCAAAGCCATGCCTGATAGCGAGTACATGAATGACAAGCAATTGGCTTTTTTCCGCCACAAGCTGTCCATTCTGAAAAGTGAAATCCACGCCAGTGCGGGTCAGACCACTGAAAACTTGCGGGAAGACACGGTGGTTGTGCCCGACCCAGCCGACCGCGCGACGATCGAAGAAGAGCATGCACTTGAGTTGCGCACGCGTGACCGCGAACGCAAGTTACTGAAGAAAATCGAACAGTCGATTTCCCGCATCGACGCCGGAGACTACGGCTACTGCGACGAAACCGGCGAAGCCATCGGCGTTGGCCGCTTGATCGCACGTCCTACTGCGAGCCTGTCGCTGGAAGCGCAGCAGCGGCGAGAGCTGAAACAAAAATTGTTCGGTGACTAAGCACTGAACGCGAATCACCCGCTGTCTCTGGCGCAAAATTTGCGTCAGAGCAGCTGGATGATTGGAAGATTGCGGTCATCGGCCGCGCGGCCAGCCAAGCAGGCTCAGCCGCACCCATATTTTGCGAATTCACGCACCCCCCCCCGATGGGTCGGCCGCCGTGATCGCTTCGACTTGGCGCATCCAACTGATCCGTCATGGCGAGCAAAAAATTCCCGTCATGGCGAGCCAAGCGCGGCTATCCATCTTGAAGGCGCGTGCCAATGGGATGCTGCGTTGAGATTTTTTCCTCATCTTAAAAATCCCTGAGAAAGCACTTTCACAGCCTTCGCTAAGTGCTTAATTTAGAACAACTTTTATCTGTCGAGAGTCTGCGAAAACTGCTCTAAGTCATTGATTTCATTGAAAATTATTCTTAAGCGCCACTTGCTTCGCATCAGATTCCTGATAAAGTGGTGAAAAGTGCAGTTTTGTGGTGAAAAGTGTTTTAAAGGTCTGAGCAAGTGTTCCAAGGCGCGTCTTCCATTGTTCTCGATGCTAAGGGTCGGCTTTCTGTGCCGACCCGGCACCGTGACGTGCTGAGCGCCACCGCCGCAAGCCAGCTCACTATCACCAAACACCCGCACGGTTGCCTGATGATTTTCCCGCGCAATGAGTGGGAAAAATTCCGCGAGCGGATCGCCTCCTTGCCCATGCAGGCGCAATGGTGGAAGCGCATTTTTCTGGGTAACGCGA
This sequence comes from Comamonadaceae bacterium, assembly GCA_947450695.1. GTDB lineage: Bacteria > Pseudomonadota > Gammaproteobacteria > Burkholderiales > Burkholderiaceae_C > Polaromonas. The sequence goes on along the minus strand of CANFWV010000008.1, from coordinate 55,635 downwards.
TGGATGTGGAGCTCGATGCAACCGGCCGCGTACTGGTGTCGCCTGAGTTGCGGGCGGCTGCCGGCATCAGCAAGGACACGGTGCTGCTCGGCATGGGCAGCTACTTTGAATTGTGGGATTCAGCCACTTACGCGGCTCAAGAGGCTGAGCAGATGAAGGGCGAAATGCCCGACGTCTTCAAGGACTTTTCGTTCTGAAAGATCACGGTGCAAGACACATGGACACACCGCACCGTCTTGTTGAACGAAGCAGTCGATGCGCTGCAACTCAACCCGGACGGACATTACATCGACGCGACCTTTGGGCGCGGCGGTCACTCACGATTGATTCTCTCGAAGCTGTCGCCGCAAGGGCGGCTGACGGCGTTCGACAAAGACTTGGATGCAATTGCAGAAGCGGCCACGATCAACGATCAGCGCTTCAGCATTCGCCACGAAGGCTTCAGCCATTTGGCCGAGTTGCCGTCCAACAGTGCCAGCGGGATTTTGATGGATCTGGGCGTGAGTTCACCGCAGATCGACAACGCGGCACGCGGTTTTTCATTTCGCGGCAATGGACCGCTCGACATGCGTATGGACACCACCCGTGGCCAGAGCGTAGCCGAGTGGCTGGCCGATGCATCCATAGAAAGCATGACGGAGGTCATACGTGAATACGGCGAAGAACGGTTTGCTGGGCAGATTGCAAAGGCGATTGATCGTCGGCGGAATGAACGGGGCCCACTTGGGAGCACCGCTGAATTGGCCGAAGTCGTGGCTAGCGCGGTCAAAACCCGCGAGCCGGGTAAGGACCCTGCAACGCGCACATTTCAAGCTTTTCGGATTTTCATCAATGCCGAGCTTGAAGAGCTGCAACAAGCGCTAGTCGCTTCGTTAAAAGTCTTGCAACCTGGAGGACGTCTGGTGGTGATCAGTTTCCACTCGCTCGAAGACCGTATCGTCAAGCAGTTCATCGCTGAGCATTCGCGCGAGGTGTTTGATCGCCGTGCGCCGTTTGCTGAACCCAAGGCGATGAAGCTCAACGCGCTGGGCCGTGTCAAGCCCTCTGATGCTGAAGTCTCCGGCAACCCGCGCTCACGCAGCGCCGTGATGCGCGTGGCCGAGCGCACCGAGGTGCCAGCTTGAACGTCACTGCCGTCATGACCCAGGTCGCCTGCAGAGCCATCGCCGGAGCATGTCGGTCATGACTCGCTTTAATTTGTTGCTGTTGATCGCGGTCTTGCTGACGGCGCTGTTTGTCGTTCACACGCAATACGAGTCGCGGCGGATTTTCGTTGAGCTTGAAAAAGCCACCTCGCAAGGTCGAAAGCTGGACATCGACAACGAAACCCTGCAGGCCGAAAGGCGTTCACAAGCGACGCCGTTGCGCGTCGACAAGCTGGCCAAGGACAAGCTCCAGATGGTGCCTGCGACTGCCGCCATCACGCAATATGTGACTGATCAAGCCGCTGCCGCTGCGACAACCGTCAAGGCCGTTCCGGCCTCAAGCAAGCCATGAGTCGCAGCGTTCGTTACAGCTCAAGCCCGCTGCTGGCCAGCAAGACGCCGGTCTGGCGCAGTAAATTCATTGTGGCTGCCATCGCCTTGGGTTTTGCCGGTCTGGCGGCGCGTGCCGCACATATTCAAATTTTCGGCAATGAATTTTTTCAACGTCAAGGTGAGGTGCGGTTTGTGCGGACGCTGGAGTTGCCTGCCAGCCGGGGTCGAATTTTGGATCGTAATGGTCTGATTCTGGCCTCTAGCATCCCGGCGGAGAGCATTTGGGCTATTCCTGAGGACGTCGAGGTGAGCAAGGCGCAGCTGGCCGAATTGGGGCGGTTGCTTGACATGCCCGTGGAGACCTTGGAAAAACGTCTCGCGGATGAAGACAAAACTTTTGTCTGGCTCAAGAGGCAAGTTGACGAGTCGGAGGCCAAGAAGATTGCTGAGCTGAATATCAAGGGCATCTATCAGCGCAAAGAGTACAAGCGCCAGTACCCCGATGGTGAAGCGACCGCACACGTGGTGGGTTTCGCGAACGTTGAAAACCAGGGCCAGGAAGGCATGGAGTTGACATTCAACAAGGAGCTCAACGGACGTGCCGGTTCGCGCCGTGTGATCAAAGACCGGCTGGGTCGTGTGGTCGAAGACGTGCGCGAGCAAGTACCGCCGGTGGAAGGAAAAGACTTGCAGTTGTCGATCGATAGCAAGGTGCAGTTTTTTGCCTATCAGAAATTGCGCGACACGGTGATTTCATTCAAGGCCAAAGCCGGAAGTGTGGTGGTGCTTGATGCTGTCACGGGCGAAGTACTGGCGCTGGCTAATTACCCTAGTTTCGATCCTGATAATCGTAAAAACCTGAGCGGCGAGCAGTTGCGAAATCGAGCGTTAACAGACACCTTCGAGCCTGGTTCGACGATGAAGCCGATCACGGTGGGGATGGCGTTGGAGGCTGGACGTGTGACGCCGCAAACGATCATCGAAACGTCACCCGGTCGGTTCAACATTGGCGGCTTCACGATCAGTGACACGCACAACTACGGCACATTGACGGTCGAGGGCGTGATTCAAAAATCGAGCAACGTCGGTGCGTTGAAGATTGCGCAAAAGATGAGTCCGCATGAGATGTGGGACACCTACACGGCCTTGGGTTATGGGCAGAAACCACAAATTCAGTTTCCTGGCGCGGTGTCTGGCCGAGTGCGGCCCTGGAAGACTTGGCGACCGGTCGAGCAGGCCACCATGGCCTATGGCTACGGGCTGTCGGCTTCGCTGTTTCAGATGGCACATTCCTACACGGCCTTCGCGCACGAGGGTCGGATCATTCCGTTGACCATGCTTAAAAGCACGGAGCCTGCTGTCGGTGTCCGGGTGTTCTCCCCTGAAAACGCGTATGCCGTTCGCCGCATGTTGCAAATGGCGGCGGCGCCTGGGGGCACCGGGCAATTAGCGCAGACCGTCGGTTACTCGGTGGGCGGAAAGTCGGGTACTGCGCACAAGCAGGTCGGTAAGGGCTACGCCAGCAACAAATATCGCTCCTGGTTCACCGGCATGGCACCTATCGAAACGCCACGCATCATCGTCGCCGTGATGATCGATGAGCCCAGCAATGGCCAGTATTTCGGTGGTGTGGTGGCCGCACCCGTTTTCAGCGAAACAGTTCAGCAGACCTTGCGCATGATGGGCTTGCCCCCTGATGTGGCGGTCAAGCCCCAGATCGTTACCAGTCCCGTCGAGGAGTCATTTTGAACACTCATCTGCACAAAGCACTCACAACGCCCAAAGAGGCTGCACGCTGGTTGCGGCAGAACGTCAGCGGGACCTTGGTCGCGGACAGTCGGCGCGTCAAGCCTGGCGACGGCTTTCTAGCCTGGCCCGGTGCTGCTAACGATGCGCGGCGTTTTGTGCCGGAAGTCTTGGCGGCAGGCGCTGCGGCGTGTCTCGTTGAAGCTGAAGGCGCTGCGATCGAGAGTTTGGTTGATGAACGCGTCGCCACTTACGCTGGCCTTAAAAGCGCGGCTGCACCGATTGCTGCCGCTTTCTTTTCTGAGCCGAGCTTAGAGTTGTCGGTCGTGGCCGTCACCGGCACCAATGGCAAAACATCCACTGCTTGGTGGATGGCTGAAGCGCTGAGTCAACTCGGTCAGCACTGCGCGGTGGTGGGCACCTTGGGCATTGGTGAGCCAGGTTCGCTGGTTTTCAATGGTCTGACCACACCCGATCCGGTCTTGTTCCAGTCGCAACTGCGCTGTCTTGTGGATGAAGGTTTTGTGGCTTGCGCCGTCGAGGCCTCTTCGATTGGCATCGAAGAGCGTCGGTTGGATGCGACACAGATTCACACCGCTATCTTCACCAACTTCACGCAAGACCACCTCGACTACCACGGCTCCATGGCCGCCTACTGGGCCGCTAAAGAGCAGCTGTTTTACTGGCCAGGTTTGCAAGCCGCGGTGGTGAATATTGACGACGTGCGCGGTGCTGAATTAGCGACCGTGTTGGCGATGGAGAAACTCGATGTCTGGACCGTCTCGTGTACAGGCCCAGCACGACTGGCGGCACGTTCAATTCAGTACGGCGTAGATTCCCTGAGTTTTGACGTGGTCGAGGGTGAGTCGGTCTGCCCAGTCACGGCCCCTGTCGTTGGTGAATTCAACGTGTCTAATTTGTTGGGCGTGATTGGCGCTTTGCGCAGTCTCGGTTTGCCATTGAAGGCTATCGCGGGTGTTTGCGCCAAGCTGAGCCCGGTGCCAGGTCGTATGGAAACCCTGACCGCCGAAGCCGCGCCCCTGGTTGTGATTGATTACGCGCACACGCCAGATGCGCTTGAAAAAACGCTGCAAGCGCTCAAGCCGCAAGCGCAAAGTCGCGGTGGAAAACTCTGGTGTCTGTTTGGTTGCGGTGGTGACCGTGACGCCAGCAAGCGCCCCCTGATGGGCGCTGTTGCCGGCCGCTATGCGGACTACACCGTGCTGACCAGTGACAACCCTCGCAGCGAAAAGGCGGGCGACATCATCGCTCAAATTCTGGCGGGCATGCCAGCGACTGCACCTGTTCTTCAGCAGCCGGACCGTGCATTGGCCATTGCCGCAGCATTGCAGCAGGCACAGCCGCAAGACGTCGTGCTGATCGCCGGCAAAGGGCACGAAAGCTACCAGGACATCCAGGGTGTGCGCAAGCCATTCTCAGACCGCGAACAATCCGAACTCGCTTTGGCCGCTTACACCGCAGCAGCATCTACCGGAACAGCCCACACGTCATGATGACCTTGGCCCAGGCTCAACAGCATCTGCCCATGGCGACGTGGGTGGGGGATGCGTCTGTGCGTTTTTCGCGCGTTCACACCGACACCCGCAGTCTGCGAGCCGGTGATTTGTTTGTGGCGCTCAAGGGAGAGCGATTTGACGCGCATGACTTTTTAAACCAAGCGGCGTCTCACGGTGCCGTGGCTGCGTTGGCTGAGCATGGTTTGGCTGAGACGGGTTTGTCGGGTTTGCAAGTGCCTGACAGCAAAGCCGCATTGGGCCAACTGGCGGCCGGCTGGCGTTCGCAGTTTTCGCTGCCTTTGATTGCTGTCACGGGTAGCAACGGCAAAACGACGGTGACGCAAATGATCGCGTCCATCCTGCATGCCTTCAAAGGCGAGCAGGCCTTTGCCACCGAAGGCAATTTCAACAACGACATTGGCGTGCCCTTGACCTTGCTGCGTTTGCGCGCCGATCACGCTGTGGGTGTGGTCGAGCTGGGCATGAACCACCCGGGTGAAATCGCCGGCTTGGCCGCCATGACGCAGCCGACAGTGGCGCTCGTCAACAACGCCCAACGCGAGCACCTCGAATTCATGGAGAGTGTCGAGGCGGTAGCGCTTGAAAATGGTACCGTGCTGAGCGTGCTGCCGGCGGAGGGTGTCGCCGTCTTTCCTGCAGATGACGAGTACGCGCCGCTGTGGCGTGCATTGGCAGGAACCCGTCGCGTGATGACCTTCGCGCTAAGGGGCCAAGCGGACGTGACGGCGAGTGCCGAATGGACTGGCATGCGCTGGCAAGTGCAGGCACAGACGCCACTCGGTCCTGTGACTTTTGAGTTGAATGTGGCCGGACGCCACAACGTGAAAAATGCCTTGGCCGCGACTGCGTGCGCCTTGGCTGCTGGCGTACCGCTGAACGCGATTGCAGAAGGCCTGACGGTCTTCACACCGGTCAAAGGCCGTTCACGCGCACTGCCGCTGATGCTTAATGGCCGCTCCCTTGTTTTGATTGACGACAGTTACAACGCGAATCCTGATTCAGTCTGCGCGGCCATCGATGTGTTGGCTGAGTTGCCGGGACCGCGTTTGCTGGTCTTGGGCGACATGGGCGAGGTCGGTGATCGTGGACCAGAATTTCACACAGAGATCGGCTTACATGCGCTTCAACGCGGCATTGACCAGTTGGTCTGCACGGGTGAGCTGATGCGTCACACGGCAGAAGCTTTTCCGGGCGCACGTCATCACGTCGCCTTTGAGGCCTTGTTGGAGGACGTTCAACGCGCTGTGCCCGACTGCGTCAGTGTGCTGGTCAAAGGTTCTCGCTTCATGAAGATGGAGCGCGTGGTGGAGTCCATTTCAAAACAAGCCACGGCCAATACAAAGGAGAACACATGTTCTTGAGTCTGGCTCAGTGGTTGCAAACCTTGTCGCCCGAATTCGGGTTTTTTCGGGTTTTCCAATACCTCACCTTGCGCGCCGTCATGGCCGCACTCACGGCCTTGCTGATTGGCTTGATCGCCGGTCCGATTGTCATTCGCCGCCTGACAGCGTTGAAGATCGGGCAGCCGATTCGCGAGTACGCCATGCAAACGCACTTGAGCAAAAGCGGCACGCCGACCATGGGCGGCGTGTTGATTCTGCTGGCGATTGCGATTTCGACCTTGTTGTGGTCTGACCTGAGCAATCGCTTTGTCTGGATCGTTCTGCTGGTGACGCTGGGTTTTGGTGCCATCGGCTGGGTCGATGACTGGAAAAAAGTGGTCAACAAAGACCCTGAAGGCATGCGCTCCCGGGACAAGTATCTTTGGCAATCGCTGATCGGGCTGGTCGCGGCGCTGTACCTGGTGTTCAGCATTTCAGAAAGCTCGAACCTGCGTGTGTTTGAGCTGTTCGTGAATTGGGTCAAGTCGGGTTTTGACGTCAACCTGCCTCCGCAGGCTGGCCTGTTTTTGCCTTTCTTCAAATTAGTCAGCTATCCGCTGGGCGTCGTCGGTTTTGTCATCCTCACCTACCTGGTGATTGTGGGTTCTAGCAACGCCGTGAACCTGACCGACGGGCTTGATGGTCTGGCCATCATGCCGGTGGTGATGGTGGGGTCTGCATTGGGCGTATTTGCTTATGTGACGGGCAGCTCGGTTTATTCCAAGTACCTGTTCTTCCCCTATATCCCCGGTGCCGGTGAACTTCTGATTTTTTGCGCTGCCATGGCGGGCGCTGGCTTGGCTTTCTTGTGGTTCAACACGCATCCGGCACAGGTCTTCATGGGTGACGTGGGTGCGCTGGCGCTGGGCGCTGCGCTCGGCACCATCGCAGTCATCGTGCGCCAAGAAATCGTGCTGGCCATCATGGGCGGCATCTTCGTGGTCGAAGCCTTGTCGGTCATGCTGCAGGTGACATATTTCAAATACACCAAACGCAAATACGGCACCGGTCGGCGCATCCTGAAGATGGCACCTCTGCACCATCATTTTGAGAAAAGTGGTTGGAAAGAAACGCAAGTGGTGGTGCGTTTTTGGATCATCACCATGCTGCTCTGTCTGGTCGGTTTGTCGACCTTGAAACTTCGATGAAAAATTTAGCGAATCAACATGTACTGGTGCTGGGGCTCGGCTTGTCCGGCCTGGCGTTGGCACGTTGGTGCGCGCGTCATGGCTGCCGCGTCACAGTGGCCGACACCCGTGCTGCACCGCCGCAGTTGGCCGCCTTGCAGCAAGAGTGGCCTGCCGTGACATTTGTCGCCGGTGATTTTGTAGAACTCATGAACAGCGCAGAGCACTTTGATTTGATGTTGCGCAGCCCCGGTTTGTCGCCCGCTGAGATTGCTCCGGTGCTGCAAGCAGCCAAAGAGATGGGCGTGCCATGCGGCAACGAACTGACTTTATTCGCAGAGGCACTGCAAGAGCTTGGTGAAACGCTAATTGAAGCACCAGCGGTAGTACCACAAGTCGATTCGGAAGCGCCAGTCGAGTTGCCTGATGAGGCGGCCCCGAAACTTGCTTACCGCCCCAAAGTCATCGCCATCACCGGCACCAACGGTAAAACCACCGTCACCTCGCTGACCGGTCAGCTGGTGCAACGTGCCGGCAAAAGCGTCGCGGTGGCGGGCAATATTGGCCCCACACTGCTCGACACCTTGCAGACCTGCATAGACACAGACGCGCTGCCCGATGTGTGGGTGCTGGAGCTGTCGAGCTTTCAATTGGACGAAGTCAGCAACTTTGAACCGAGCGTCGCGACGGTGCTGAACATCAGCCAAGACCATCTCGATTGGCATGGATCGATGGCTGCCTACGTGCGTGCCAAGTCAGCTGTTTACGGCCACACCGGCGCCATGCTGCTGAACCGCGATGACCCTCAGGTCATGGCCGTTCTACCGGCGTTGGTCAAGGGAAAACAGCTGCGCCACATTCAAACTTTTGGCGGTGATGTGCCGCAAAGTCCTGGCGACTACGGCATTGAAACCGTCAACGGCATGGCTTGGTTGGTGCGTGCGTCAGAAGCCGACGAAACCATCAAGCGCCGGCGCGACGAAGAAATCCCTGTCTACGTCCAGCGCTTGATGCCGGTCGATGCCTTGCACATTCGCGGTCGTCACAACGCCACCAATGCGCTGGCCGCTTTGGGCTTGGCGAACGCCATCGGCTGCACGATGGCACCGTTGTTACACGGCCTGCGCGACTACCGCGGTGAGCCGCACCGGCTCGAGTCCGTCGCAGTAGTCAACGATGTCGAATACTTTGACGACAGCAAAGGCACCAACGTCGGCGCTACTGTTGCCGCTCTCAACGGACTGGGCCCAGACCGCCGCTTGGTGTTGATTTTGGGTGGTGAAGGCAAGGGGCAAGACTTTACGCCGCTGGCCGAGCCGGTGGCGCGCTATGTGCGGACCGTGGTGCTGATCGGGCGCGACGCGCCTTTGATTCAAGCTGCACTTGAATGCACCGGTGTTGACATGTTGGCGGCCGATTCAATGGCTGCCGCCGTTGATCTCGCCGCCAGCGTGGCGCAGGTTGGCGACGCCGTGCTGATGTCGCCGGCTTGCGCCAGCTTCGACATGTTCGACCACTATGGCCACCGGGCTCAGGTTTTCTGTGATGCGGTGCAGGCGCTGGCGCTGGACTCAGGAGTTTCCATATGAGCCTCAGTGCCCGTCTGGTGGGTTGGTTCGGTGCGCAGCAGGACGGCCATGAACAGTTGCCCGTTCGCACCAGTCTGGACCGTATCAGCAACTCTGCACCGGTGCGCTTGCTTGGCTTTGACCAGGCCTTGGTGGGTGTGACGCTGGCGCTCGTGTTGTGGGGTTTGATCATGGTGTATTCGGCCTCTATCGCGATGCCCGACAACCCAAGATTTTCGCGTTATGCGCACAACCACTTTCTGATCCGACACATTTTGTCGGTGTGCTTGGCCTTTATCGTGGCGCTGATCACTTTTCAGGTGCCCCTGTCTGCTTGGGAAAAATTCGCACCTTGGCTGTTCATCGGCTCGCTGGTCATGCTCGGTTTGGTGTTGCTGCCTTTTGTCGGCAAGGGGGTGAACGGCGCCCGTCGCTGGATCTCGCTCGGGTTCATGAACTTTCAGCCCTCTGAGCTGGCCAAGTTTGCCGTGCTTATCTATGCCGCCGACTACATGGTGCGCAAGATGGATGTGAAGGAACGGTTTTTCCGCGCTGTCTTGCCAATGGCCGCTGCCGTGGCGGTGGTCGGCGTATTGCTGCTGGCCGAACCAGATATGGGCGCCTTCATGGTGATTTCGGTCATCGCCATGGGCATCCTGTTTTTGGGCGGCGTGAACGCCCGCATGTTCTTTGTGATTTCTACCGTCGTGGTGATCGCCTTTGGCCTCATGGTGGCGTTGAGTGAATGGCGGCGTGAACGGATTTTTGCCTACCTCGATCCGTGGGATGCCAAGCATGCGCTGGGCAAGGGATACCAGCTGTCGCATTCATTGATTGCCTTTGGCCGGGGCGAATTTTTTGGTGTTGGGCTGGGGGGTAGCGTCGAAAAATTACATTGGCTGCCAGAAGCGCACACCGACTTTTTATTGGCCGTGATTGGTGAAGAATTTGGCTTGCTGGGCGTACTGACCGCGCTGGGTCTGTTCATGTGGCTCACGCGCCGGATCATTCACATCGGTCGACAGTCCATTGCCTTGGACCGTTTGTTTGCGGGTCTGGTGGCCCAAGGGGTCGGCATTTGGATGGGTTTTCAGACCTTCATCAACATGGGTGTGAACCTGGGCGCCTTACCGACCAAGGGTTTGACCTTGCCGCTGATGAGTTATGGCGGTTCAGCGATTCTGATGAACTTGGTAGCGCTGGCGGTGGTGCTGCGCATTGACTATGAAAATCGCGTGTTGATGCGCGGAGGCCGGCTATGACACGTCCTCTCACCGCCCTTGTCATGGCCGGCGGCACTGGCGGGCACATCTTCCCCGGTTTGGCTGTAGCTGAGGCTTTGCGCGAGCGCGGCTGGGAGGTGCATTGGCTGGGTGGCAAGGGCCGCGTTGGTCAGCCGAGCATGGAGAGTCAACTGGTGCCGGCGCAGGGATTCGTTTTTGAATCGATTGATTTTTCCGGTGTTCGCGGCAAGGGTCTTCTCACGCTGGTTTGGCTGCCGCTGCGTCTGCTGCAGGCCTTCTGGCAAAGTATTCAGGTGGTGCGCCGGGTGAAGCCCGATGTGGTCATCGGCTTGGGCGGATACGTCAGTTTTCCGGGCGGCATGATGGCGGTGCTGCTGGGCAAGCCGCTTATTTTGCATGAACAAAATTCAGTCGCCGGCATGGCCAACCGCGTGCTGGCAGGTGTGGCAGACCGGATCTTCACGGCCTTTCCGACTGTCTTCAAAAAAGCCGAGTGGGTCGGCAACCCTTTGCGTACCGCTTTCACGCAGCAGCCTGCTCCAGCTCAACGTTTTGCAGGTCGGAGCGGGCCACTCAAACTGTTGGTGGTGGGTGGCAGTCTGGGTGCACGGGCGCTGAACGAACTGGTGCCGAAAGCGCTGGCGCTGATGAGTGAAGCCAGCCGGCCGCAGGTCATTCATCAGAGCGGTGTGCAACAAATTGACGCGCTGCGCAGCCACTACAAACAGGCCAGCGTGCAGGCCGAGCTGACACCATTCATTGAGGACACGGCGCAAGCATTTGCCGATGCCGACCTCATCATTGGCCGCGCTGGCGCGAGCACCGTGACTGAAATTGCAGCGGTGGGAGCGGCGGCATTGTTTGTGCCTTTCCCTGCCGCGGTGGATGACCACCAGACATTGAATGCCCGCTTTTTAGTAGAAGCCGGCGGCGGCTGGTTGATCCAGCAGTCCGACTTGACAGCTGAAGGCTTGGCTGGCTTGCTGCAAACCATGACGCGGGCCAATCTGCTGGAGCGGGCCGAGGCCGCATATCAAATGAAAAAAATCAATGCTACGGCGAGTGTCGTCGCGGCCTGTGAGGAATTGGCTCGATGAAGCACGCGGTTAACAACATTCACTTCATCGGCATCGGTGGCTCCGGCATGTCCGGCATTGCAGAAGTGCTGCACAACCTCGGGTACGTGATCACCGGGTCCGACTTGGCTGACAGCGCGACGCTGCGCCGCCTAGCCGGTCTGGGTATCAAAACCTATGTCGGTCATGCGGCCAGCAATTTGGCCAGTGTGGATGCCGTGGTCACCTCGACGGCAGTGCGCGCTGACAATCCGGAAGTCGTGGCAGCCCGCGAAAAACAAATTCCAGTGGTACCGCGCGCCCTTATGCTGGCCGAGTTGATGCGCCTTAAACGCGGCATCGCGATTGCGGGCACACATGGCAAAACCACCACTACCAGCTTGGTCGCCAGCGTGTTGGCAGAAGCCGGGCTGGACCCCACGTATGTGATTGGGGGTCGCCTCAACAGTGCAGGCACCAATGCCAAGCTGGGCTCGGGCGACTACATCGTGGTCGAAGCTGACGAATCCGACGCCTCGTTTTTGAACCTGCTGCCGGTGATGGCGGTGGTCACCAACATTGACGCCGACCACATGGAAACCTATGGGCACGACTTTGGCAAGCTGAAGGCTGCTTTCGTCGACTTTTTGCACCGAATGCCTTTTTACGGCACCGCGATTTTGTGCACCGACGATGCTGCTGTGCGCGAGATCATTGCGCAGGTCTCGTGCCCGGTCACCAGCTACGGCTTCAATGCAGACGCTCAAGTCCGAGCTGTCGATGTGCGTCACGTCAATGGTCAAATGCATTTCACCGTGAAACGCCGCAACGGTGTCACGATGCCCGACATGCCGGTAGTCCTGAACTTGCCTGGCGAGCACAACGTGTTGAATGCGCTGTCGGCCATTGCGGTGGCCGTGGAACTCGACATTCCAGATGCCGCGGTGCAGAAAGCGTTGGCTGAATTCAACGGCGTGGGACGGCGCTTCCAGCGCTACGGTGAAGCACTTGCTGCGGCGGGCGGTCACTTCACGCTGATTGATGACTACGGACATCATCCGGTCGAGATGGCCGCCACGCTGGCAGCAGCACGCGGCGCCTTTCCAGGCCGGCGTTTGGTGTTGGCTTTTCAGCCCCATCGTTTCAGCCGCACACGGGATTGTTTTGAAGACTTTGTCAAGGTCATTGGCCAAGCCGATGCCGTGCTGTTAGCCGAGGTGTATGCCGCAGGTGAAGCACCCATCGTCGCGGCTGACGGCCGTGCGCTGACCCGCGCTTTGCGCATCGCCGGCAAATTAGAGCCGGTATTTGTCGACGCGATCGACGCTATGCCACAAGCGATTCTGGATCTTGCGCAAGCCGGTGATGTGGTTGTCTGCATGGGCGCAGGCTCCATCGGTCTGGTGCCAGGCAAGGTCATGGCCATGGGAGGTGTTCATGCACACTGATCCCACCAGTTTCGGGAAAGTGGCTGTGCTCATGGGGGGGCACTCCGCCGAGCGTGAAATTTCTCTCATGTCGGGTCGGGGCGTACTGGCCGCTTTACTTTCACAAGGCGTTGATGCACACGCTTTTGATCCCGCTGAGCGTCCTCTGAATGAGCTCAAGACAGAAGGCATCGCGCGTTGCTTTATAGCCTTGCACGGACGTTTCGGCGAAGACGGAACGGTGCAGGGTGCACTCGAATTGCTGGGTATTCCTTACACCGGGTCCGGCGTGATGGCGTCGAGTGTGTGCATCGACAAGGTCATGACCAAGCGGATCTGGCTGGCCGATGGCTTGAGCACGCCGCGTTACGTTTTATTACGCCGGGGTGTTTACAGTTCCGCTGATGTGATGGCCGTGCCCGCCACCTTGGGTTTGCCGTTGATCGTGAAGCCGGCGCGAGAGGGTTCGTCGATCGGCTTGACCAAAGTGACCAGCGCAAGTCAGATGGCCGAGGCCGTGGCTCAAGCCGCGCAGCTCGACGCCGACATTTTGTGCGAGCAGTACATCAGCGGCGATGAAGTCACTTGCCCGGTGCTGGGTTCCGGTGCTGATGCACGTGCCTTACCGGTGATTCGCATCGTCGCCCCCGAAGGCAACTACGACTACCAAAACAAATACTTCACTGACACCACACAGTACATCGTGCCCTGCGGCTTGCCGGCAGGTGAAGAGGCCGCCATTCAGCAACTCGTGCTGGCGGCCTACCAGACCTTGAATTGCCGTGGCTGGGCGCGCGCCGACGTGATGATTGACGCGGTAACACGTCAACCTTATTTGCTGGAACTGAATACCTCTCCCGGCATGACCAGTCATTCACTGGTGCCGATGTCTGCACGGGCAGCGGGCATGCCTTATGAAGCGCTTTGTTTGGCCGTGTTGCAAAGCGCCAGTTTGGACCATCAACCGGCACCGTTGACCACCGGAGTCAGTGCATGAGCCGAGTCAAACGCGCACCTTTCAGCAAAGCCTTGCCGCTTGACGTCAGGCTTATGAACAATGCCGCCCTGGCTTTTTTGCTGGTGTTTGCCGCACTGTCACTGACCGCCGTGGCGGGCTGGTTGGCAAAGCAGCCGGTCTTCAGCCTGAAGGCTATTCATGTAGACACCGACTTAGCGCACAACAACGCAGCGACATTGCGGGCCAATGTCGCACCAAAATTAGCGGGTAATTTTTTCACGCTCGATCTGGCGCGCACTCGCAGAGCCTTCGAAAACGTGCCGTGGGTTCGTTACGCAGTGGTGCGGCGCGAGTTCCCGGACGGCCTTCGCGTTGAGTTGCAAGAGCATCAGGCTGTGGCTTTTTGGGGCACCGAGGCCGATGCGCAATTGGTGAATAGTTTTGGCGAAGTGTTTGAAGTCAACCAAGGCGATGTAGAGGTCGATGATTTGCCTCTGCTGAACGGCCCCAAAGGTCAGTCTGCTCTGGTGCTGCAGGGGTATCGGGCGGTGGTTCCGCTGCTCGAAAAGCTGGACATCAAATTAACCGAGTTGGAGTTGACCAATCGCGGCAGCTGGCGTGTTTTGCTGGGTGGCGGCGGCGTGATTGAACTGGGCTTGGGCAGTCCGGCCGACATTCAAGCCCGGGTAGAGCGTTTCGTCGCCACTGTGGCGCAAACCTCATCTAAATTTGGACGCAATCTGCAGTCCGCGGATTTGCGCTACGGCAATGGTTATGCGATCAAGTTGCGCGGCGTCACGACGGTTGCCGTCGGTGACAAACAGAACAAGAAATAAGGGTTAAAGGACTATGGCCAAAGAATACAAAGATCTGGTTGTCGGGCTCGACATCGGTACCAGCAAAGTGATGGTGGTGGTTGCTGAAATATTGCTCAATGGAGAGCTCAAACTGGCGGGCCTCGGCATCGCGGCCAGCAGCGGTCTCAAGCGTGGCGTAGTGGTCAACATTGACGCCACCGTGCAAAGCATTCAACAGGCGCTCAAAGAAGCCGAGTTGATGGCAGATTGCAAGATTGGCCGCGTCTACACCGGCATCACGGGCAGCCATATTCGCGGTATCAATTCGAGCGGCATGGTCGCGGTCAAAGACAAGGAAGTCAGCCAGGCCGACGTCGCCCGGGTGATTGAAACTGCCAAGGCCATCAACATCTCGACTGACCAGCGATTGCTGCTGGTCGAGCCACAAGAGTTTGTGATTGACGGGCAAGACGTGCGCGAGCCCATCGGCATGAGCGGTATCCGTTTGGAAGCCAAAATCCACATCGTCACCGGTGCACAAAGCGCTGCTGAAAACATCATCAAGTGCGTGCGTCGTTGCGGCCTTGAAGTTGATCAGCTGATGCTGAATCCGTTGGCGTCCAGCCTCGCGGTGTTGACGCAAGACGAGCGTGAATTGGGCGTGGCGATGGTTGACATCGGTGCGGGCACTACTGATGTGGCGATCTTCACAGGCGGTGCGATTCGTCACACCGCGGTGATCCCGATCGCCGGCGACTTGATCACCAGCGACATCGCCATGGCGCTGCGCACCCCCACCAAAGACGCCGAAGACATCAAGGTTGAAAACGGCTGCGCCAAGCAGTTGCTGGCTGACCCGGAGCGGCAAGTCGAAGTCCCGGGTCTGGGTGACCGTGGTCCGCGCATGCTCAGCCGCCAAGCGCTGGCCGGCGTGATTGAGCCACGCATCGAAGAAATCTACTCGCTGGTGCAGCAGGTGATCCGCGAGTCAGGCTACGAGGAAGTGCTGTCTTCCGGCATCGTCATCACCGGCGGCAGCGCCGTCATGCCGGGCATGGTCGAACTAGGCGAAGACATCTTTTTAAAGCCGGTCCGACGCGGCATGCCACGCTATTCCAGCGCACTGTCAGACATGGTCGCGCAGGCGCGTGCCGCCACCGTGATGGGTCTTCTGGAAGAAGCCCGGCTGGCACGCATGCGCGGCTACAAAGTCTCGCAAAAAGCCGGCAGCATGCACAACGCTTTCGGTAAGGTCAAAGACTGGCTAGTGGGGAACTTCTGATGAATTATTTCTCAATGCAACGCCTGACCGCATCATGTCCAACACATTCGGGAGGGGCTGACCCGCCGTCATAAAAATCATGCAGACATCAAAAAATTATTTAAATCCAAGCAATTGCAATACAAACAGGAGGCTCCCATGAGCATCGAAATGATCGAGATTGAAGAGTTCAACCAAGGCACTCTGATCAAAGTGATCGGCGTTGGCGGCGGTGGCGGCAATGCTGTTGAACACATGATTGAAAGTGGCGTGCAAGGCGTCGAATTCATCTGCGCCAACACCGATGCACAAGCGCTCGGCCGCGGCACTGCGCACAAGACGATTCAACTGGGTGGCAGCGGGCTGGGTGCAGGTAGCAAACCCGAAAAAGGCCGCGATGCGGCTGAGCTCGCGGTGGACGACATCCGTGAAGCCATCGCTGGTGCGCACATGCTGTTCATCACCGCCGGCATGGGCGGTGGCACCGGTACTGGCGCAGCGCCAGTGATCGCTCGTGTGGCCAAGGAAATGGGCATTCTCACCGTCGGCGTGGTCACCAAACCATTCGACTGGGAAGGCGGCCGTCGCATGACGAACGCCGACAGCGGCCTGGCCGAACTCGAAGCGAATGTTGACTCGCTGATCGTTGTGCTGAATGAAAAACTGCTCGACGTGCTGGGCGACGACATCACCCAAGACGAGGCCTTTGCGCATGCCAACGACGTGTTGAAAAATGCGGTTGGCGGTATTGCCGAGATCATCAATGTGCCAGGCCACGTCAATGTCGACTTTGAAGACGTCCGCACCGTGATGGGCGAACCCGGCAAAGCCATGATGGGCACAGCCGTGGCCAGTGGCCCAGATCGCGCGCGCATCGCCGCAGAGCAGGCGGTCGCTTGCCCGCTGCTGGAAGGCATTGACTTGTCGGGTGCAAAAGGTGTTTTGGTGCTGATCACGGCCGCCAAAGGCTCGCTCAAATTGAGCGAATCCAAACTGGCCATGAACACCATCCGCGCCTACGCATCTCCCGATGCACATGTGATTTACGGCACCGCATATGACGACAACCTGGGTGATGAGATTCGCGTCACAGTGGTCGCCACGGGACTGAGTCGCCAGACGATTCGCCGTACAGCGCCGCCGTTGCAAGTTTTGCGCACCGGCACCGACAACCTGCCTGTGCTGAACATGGCGGTCGGCAATGCCGGTCAAACCTACAACGCCAGTGCCAACGCGCAACCTGCCAGCCCGACACAGCATGACTACGGCAACATGGCCGTGCCGAGCGTCTGGCGCACCAACCGCACGCAAGCCGCGGCAAAGGTTGATGCCTTGGCTTCTGGCGGCATGGACGACTTCGAGATCCCAGCCTTTTTGCGTAAGCAAGCCGATTGAGCTTGACGCTTTGCCCGGCCCTGGCGTTCCCTCTTTCTGGGGCGGACGCGGGGCGGCTGCGCAGTCGACGTGGAAATAAAAATGCTATCGCGGCTATGAGCCCTTATTTCCCCATAGTGCTTCAGCGCAAATTAAAATAAGCCCATGCTGGCTCAAAGAACTCTCAAATCCCTGACCAAAGCGGTGGGCGTTGGTCTGCACAGCGGTCAGCGCGTTGAGTTGACGCTGCGGCCAGCGCCGGCGGACACCGGCATCGTTTTCAGGCGCGTCGATTTGCCGCAACCGGTGGACATTGTGGTGTCCGCTGTGGCGGTGACCGACACGCGCATGGCTTCGACCATTTCCTGCGGCAACGCGAAAGTCTTCACCGTTGAGCATCTGATGTCTGCTTGCGCCGGCCTCGGCATTGACAATCTGTTCATCGACATCACCGCTGAAGAAGTACCCATCTTGGATGGCTCTGCGGCTTCGTTTGTTTTTTTGCTGCAGTCAGCCGGCATCGCCTTGCAACAGACAGCCAAAAAATTTGTACGCGTGATCAAGCCAGTTGAAGTTCGGGAAGGCGAGGGCGTCAGTACCAAGTGGGCGCGTCTGAGTCCGTACGAAGGCTATAAGCTCAGTTTTGAAATTGATTTTGACCACCCGGCAGTGGACTCCACAGGTCAACGGGTTGAATTCGACATGGGCAGTGATTCGTATATCCGAGACATCGCGCGAGCCCGCACCTTCGGCTTCACCAAAGACGTCGAGATGATGCGCGCCAACGGCTTGGCACTCGGCGGTGGTTTGGACAATGCCATCGTCATGGACGACTACAAGGTGCTGAACACCGAAGGCTTGCGCTACAACGACGAGTTCGTCAAACACAAGATATTGGACGCCATGGGTGACCTGTATCTGTTGGGTAAACCTTTGCTGGCCGCCTACAGCGCTTTCCGCTCCGGCCACGCGATGAACAACCTTCTGCTGCGTGAGTTGCTGGCGCACCCAGAGGCCTATGAAGTCGTCAGTTTCACCGATGACATAACCGCGCCCAAAGGCCTTGCGCAACTCGCGCCGGCTTGGTAACCGGCGCTCCACGCTGAGGTTTCAACATGCTGCTTTTTCGTTGGCTTCTCATCTTGCTTATGCTCGCCGCTGGCGCTTGCTTTGCCTTGTTTGCGATCAGTGGGCAGGCACGGTTCAAGCGCTACGGCCTGTTGATTTTGAAGTGGACGCTGGTCTCCGCGTTTGGCTTTTTTGCAGTCTTGACGCTTGAGCGCTTGCGCTAAATGTTGGCTTGGGCGACGGACCCGACATGCGTGAACGACCGCTTTCGCGTGGCGTCATTCAGGGTTTCTGGCGTTTGGCTGAAAGTGTGTCGTTTTTAAAAATAGATCTGACCAAGTCGTTAACGTGGATGTGTCGTTTAACCGTTTCGCCGCATTCAAGGCTAGCTGCAATCCTATGCGGGCCTTGGGCGCGGACAGATTTCCGGCCGCAACCATTCCGTCTATTTCTTTCTCCGGAATATCTGAGCTGACAAATCCAGCGCCCGTCCGACTACTGCGGACGATAGCGATTCCTTGTGCGACAGCAATTTTGAGGCTGGGAGACCAAGATGCGTGGAATCCACCCAGCCCGGTGCCCGCCACCACCAGACCCTGGACGCCACTTCCGATCCAAATAGCCACGGATTCCGGTCGAGCCCCGGCATGGCTGGTCAGTATTTCAACCCAGGGCCATGCATCGTTTTCCGGAATGGGCAAATCAATATTGGGTGGAGACAGCCTGGCTTTGACCATGGACAGCCATGCCGGGTCTATGGTCTCGACGGCGCTGCAAAAAGCAGCTTGCAAGGGCGCGTCCAAATCGGTGGAATGTCGCTTGCTTAAATCCATCCCTAAGCACACCTTGCCAGCAAATACGCCGTAGACGCCTCCCGGGCATTCATCGAACGCAGATGACGCCCACCTCAATGCGTTGCTCAAGTTACTTGGTCCGTCAGTGTGCAATGCGTTTGAAGGAAGCATGGCACCGGTTAATACAATCCGTTTTGCAGCAAGCTTGGCTTTGCTGCCACAGGTGAGGTGCAAAAAAACGCCGACCTCCTCAATGGTGTCGGTGCCCTGCGTGATCACCAGTCCTTTCAGCAAAGGATCGTCAAGTCCCCGAGTCACCAGCTGGCCCAGCTCGGTCAATTGTGCTTCCGTCAAGTTTTGGCTGTCTATGTTGGCCACTTGTTTGGAGGCCACCTTGAGCCCGCCCAAGGTGGCGAGGCCTGCGGATTTGACAAGGTTCTTGACACTGACCTTTCCGGCCTGATATTGACGCGGGTTGTCTACATTCTCCGAAATTCCAGAAATCGTCCCCCCCATTCCCAGCACAAGGATGTAAGGACTGTTGTTACGATTTTCAGGGCCATTTTCCGGCATAAATCAAGACCACCATCAAATTGAAAAGTTCTAGGGAAAACAGCGGCACCATCGATATCAGCTGAACATCAAACCATACCGTGATGCAGTTGCGTTGATGTTTTCAATTGGCAATAGAAGACAGGAACTGTTTGAGTTCGGCGGTTTTCGGGTTGCCAAAAATATCAGCTGGTGTGCCGATCTCATGGACCAGACCCTGGTGCATGAAAATCACGCGGTGACTGACTTTGCGGGCAAAACTCATTTCGTGCGTCACCATCAGCAAAGTCATGCCTTCGTTGGCCAAGCTTTCAACCACACGCAAGACTTCACCGACTAATTCCGGGTCCAGCGCGCTCGTGATTTCGTCGCACAACAACACTGCCGGTTCCATGGCCAAGGCCCGTGCAATGGCCACGCGTTGTTGCTGCCCGCCTGACAATTGATCGGCGAAGGCATCGAATTTTTCACTCAGCCCGACACGCTTAAGCAGCTTGATGGCATTGGCTTGGGCCGATGCTGAATCTTTCTTTTTGACCAGAAAGGGGGCCAACATGATGTTTTTTCCAACCGTCAAATGCGGGAACAAATTGAAGCTCTGAAAAATCATGCCTACGCGCTGACGTAGTTCGCGCATCGCACCCGGGCTGGCATGATCCAGTGGCTTGCCATCAACCTCGATTTTGCCGCTCTGAAAATTCTCAAGCCCGTTGATGCAACGAAGCAGCGTACTCTTCCCGGAACCGCTTTTACCAATGATCGCGATGACTTCGCCCTGCTTCACCGTCAGGTCAATGCCCTTGAGAACTTCATTCACTCCAAATGACTTGCGTAGCCCGACAATCTCAATCACAGGCTGGGTTGCCTGGGCTGTTTCAACGGTCAACATTCATCTTCCTTTCAAGGTATTTGGCGTACAAGCTGACTGGGTAGCAGAGTAAAAAATAGAAGACAGCCACACAACTAAACACCAGAAACGGGTTGAACGTGGCATTGGCAATGGTCTTGCCTACTTTGGTCAACTCCATGAAACCGATGACCGACGCCAGAGCCGTCCCCTTGATCACCTGAACCAAAAAACCGACTGTTGGAGGGATTGCGATCTTGAGCGCCTGGGGCAAGATGATGTGACGCAGTTGCTCACCAAAGTTCAGTGCCAAGCTTTGCGAAGCCTCCCATTGCCCACGCGGTATCGACAGAATGCATCCGCGCCAGATTTCTGTCAAAAATGCACTGGTGTACAGCGTTAACCCAACCCCGGCAGCGACCCAAGGTGATGTATCGATTCCGAATAGACCAATCCCGTAATAGGCCAAAAACAACTGCACCAATAATGGAATCCCCTGAAACAACTGAACGTAGCCCACCACAAAGGCTTCAGTACCTGGCTTCTTGCTCATTCGCAGTATCAGCAAAAATAGACCCATTGCACCGCCGCCAACAAAGGCGATGACAGACAAGGCAACAGTCCAACGCCCTGCGAGAAGTAGGTTGCGCAGGATGTCCCAATAGGTGAATTCGGTCATGACGGCCGCCCTCCAAAAATCAGTTTTTCTCCTGCCCAATTAAGAGCTGCGCGCAAAAAAATCGATAGCATCAGGTAAATCCCACCGATGATGATGAAAGCTTCAAAGGACCTGAAGTTACGACTTTGAATCAGGTCGGCCGCATAGCTCAGTTCTTGTATCGAAATTTGCCCGCATACAGAGGACCCCAGCATCACAATGATGCTTTGGCTGACCATACTGGGCCAGATTTTTTTCAATGCCGGTGGCAGCACAACCCGCGTGAAAATTTGCCACCGGTTCAGCGCCAAACTCTCTGATGCTTCGATTTGCCCCTTAGGCGTCGACTCCAGCCCAGCACGAATGATTTCCGTGGCGTACGCCCCTAGATTGATGGTCATGGCAAGAAAGGACGCGGATTCAGCTGACAACTTCAACCCCATTGCTGGCAAGCCAAAGAAAATGAAAAACAGCTGAATGATGAAAGGCGTGTTGCGGATGGCCTCCACATATCCGCCCACAACGGCTTTGAGCCAAGCCGGCGCCAAGGCGTCACCGAACCCACGTGCCCTCACCCAAGCGCAGGCGATGCCCAGCGACGTTCCCACCAGCACGGCAGCGATGGTGAGGGCCAAAGTCCAGCCAACGCCCAAAAGCAAAATCGGCCATTCAGCCAACACCGCCCAAAAGTCCAGTTGTATTTTCATGAATTGAGCTGAATGATTCGGTGCGATATAAAGGCCCGCTTGTTACAAAGGCAGGTCACCCAGCGGACGGCCCAGCCACTTGCGGCACATCGCATCGAGATCACCAGAGGCTTTGGCGCCCGCAATAATCTCATTGACCTTGATCCTCAATTTCTCCTCACCTTTGGCAACGCCGATGAAGTTAGGGCTGTCCTTGAGCAAGAGTTTGAATTCACTCGAGAGCGCCGGATTTTTAGTCATCATGTTCGCCGCCACGGAAGCGCCCAACGCAATGAATTGCACTTGGCCTGCCACAAAGGCCGCAATGGTTGCGTTGAAGTCTTCAAAGCGTTTCGTCTCTGTGCTTGAGGGCGCTACCTTGCCCAATTCCTGATCTTCCATGGCGCCACGGGTGACGCCGACAGTTTTGCCCGCCAGATCAGCAAAGCTTTTCACGGGGATATTTTTGGGGCCAAACACGGCCTGGAAAAATGGCGAGTAAGCCGAAGTGAAGTCGATCACTTTTTCGCGCTCAGGGTTCTTGCCAAGGGTTGCAATGACGAGGTCTGCTTTTTTGGTTTGCAATGCAGGAATGCGACTGGAACTTACCACCACAACCAACTCGACGGTTACGCCCAGTTTTTTACCAATGTAATTGGCCATGTCAACGTCCAAGCCGATCGGCTTGAGGTCGGTGCCAACGTAACCGTAAGGTGCAGAGTCTGTTTGAACAGCGACCTTGATAACCTTGCGTTTTAAAATATTATCCAGCGCATCTTGCGCATGGACGACAGATGAGAGGAGCAAGGCGGAAGTGGCCAAAAATAACCAAAAAGCACGTTTCTTGATAGTCATGATGTATCTCTGTTAGTGGACCAGTGGGTTTTTGCAGGGCTATCCAATCTCGCTTACAAGTCTTATGTGCAGTGCTTGTGTTAGGTCGATTAAATTAGGTTTTCATGGGGCTTAGTGCGTTGCGCAATTCGGACAAGGGGTCATAGGCAGCTGAACCCGGATTGAGCCTGGACTGAGAGTCGCCAATGTGCGCTTGCATCAGTTTTTCAGCCAAAATAAAATCTTGGTTTTCAAGCGCCTGCACGATCAAAAAGTGTTCTTGGCAAGACTGCTCAGCTTCCACCGAGGACTGACTCAGCATGGCAATAAGGATCGTTCGAGCCGTCATGTCCCGCACGGCTTCAGCCAGTAAGTTGTTGCCGAGACATTCCGCTAAGCAAACGTGAAAATCTGCCAGTAAAAAGCTTCGCAGGCCGACATCACTCCCGCTGGCTGCGGCCTTTTGACGGGCTATGTGGTTCTTGAGCCTCTTTAACGCAGCTTTACTGACCACCTGCGTTCGGCGAATCAGTCCCATCTCGATGACTTCGCGTGCTTCAAACGCTTCTCTAGCGTCGTTTACTGAGAGTTCGACTACATACCAGCCGCGCCGACTGCTAACAGTGACAATCCCGCGTGCGGCCAACCGGATCAGCGCCTCACGCACTGTCGTGCGACTGCAATTGAACAAAAGAGCCAGTTGCTGCTCCCCTAGGCGGGCACCCGGGGCGAGTTTCTGCGCCATCACCGATTCGGTAATGCGCTCACTGATTTCTGCGGCTGTTGTCATTTGAGGCAAATTTTACACCTGTTGTACAAATCTGATATACAAGATTGATGGACAAAATCAGTGAAATTTTCAATGAAGCGTCAAAAACTGAAGGCGCGTCAATGGATTTTCAGCAGGCGTTAAATTTGAGCTTTCGGATCAGACGGAAGCATGGACGCCAACACTTGTGATCGCATCCGGTGCATAAAAATCATGTGAACGCAGCCCAGTCGCAAGTTTCGCTTCATGGAAGAAAGCTACCGGCTGCGCCCATCCCGATAAGCCCCGTCCATTTTTCCGCCCAGACCGCTGGCTTTCGCCAGCCTGGCCATAGCTGGCCCCACGTGCGCGTGAGTGATGGCCAGACCCAAGGCGTCGGCAGCGTCTTTGCCAGGCAATGACGGCAGCTTGAGTAAGCGCATCACCATTTCTTGCACTTCTGCTTTGCCCGCTTTGCCGTAGCCCGCTACGGCTTTTTTCATTTGCAAGGCGGTGTATTCACTCACTGGTAAATCACTGGCTACCAGCGCGGTGATGCAAGCACCGCGGGCTTGACCCAGCAGCAAGGTGGCTTGCGGGTTGACGTTGACAAAAACGATTTCGATGGAAGCTTGATCGGGCTGGTAGCGGGCGACCACTTCACGCACGCCGTCAAACAACACCTTGAGTCTTGCCGGCAATGGGCCGCCCACCATGTGTGTGGTTTTGATGGTGCCGCTGGCAACATAAGTCAGAGTTTGGCCATCGACATCGATGACGCCAAAACCGGCGATTTGCAGCCCGGGGTCAATGCCTAAGATACGCATCAGGGTACGTCCACCCCGCCCATGCGCGCGACGATGGTGTTGGCGCGTGAGGCCAGGTAGTCTGAGTTGGGTCGGGTCTCGAAATAACGCGGGCGCGGCAGCATCACCGCCAGTCGCGCAGCTTCGTAGGGGGTGAGTCTGGAGGCGGGTTTACGGAAGTAGTGCTGGGCCGCAGCTTCGGCGCCAAAAATGCCTTCACCCCACTCGACGTTGTTGAGATAAATTTCCAAAATCCGTTGCTTATTGAGTATCGCTTCGAGCAGTAGCGTGAGCACAAGTTCTTCACTTTTACGCAGCAGGGTGCGTTCGCCAGAGAGAAAAAGATTTTTGGCAAGTTGCTGGGTGATGGTTGAGCCGCCGATGATCTTTGGCCCATTTGTGAGAAGTTTGGGAGGTGTTGGGGCGGCGCTAAAAATACTGGATTTTTTACCTTGCTGACGCTTGGCGATGTCTGCTGCGATTCGGTCCGCTTGCTTTTGCGCGCGTTGCTCGGCCACAGCATTTTTCCCCCATGCTTTTTCAAGTGCTTCCAGATCGAGCCCGTCATGCTCGGTGAAGCTGGCGTCTTCCGATGCGATCACGGCGCGCTTCAGATTCACGGAAATTTGCGCATAAGGGACCCAGCGCTGGCTCCATTTGAGCGCCCCGCTGGTGCTCACAACGCGGTAAATTTCTGAGCGTTGAAACGCTGTGGACTCCGTTGCGCTGATGGCCATCAGCGCAATACGGCCTACAAAATAAAGTTGCAGCATGAGCAACGCCACGAGCAGCAACATGAGCAGTTTGAACAGCGGCCGCAGCAGTGCTTTTAAAGCGAGGCTCATGAGTGTGCCGTCCGCATGTCGTGCAGCACCAGCGCAGATGTTTTGCGGGCGGTGTATTTACACATGTCGACGTCTCGGTTCATTTTTTCTTGCTCGTTTTGGATCAGCGTTGGCTGAGTCGGGTTTGCAGTGTGTCGTCGCGCGTGAAGGTAAACCGCGAAACCACCACAATTTGGTCGGCTTGGCGACGCATCTCTGGTGTGAACCTTCCAAAAGGACCAGACCGCAGGGCGATGCTTTGCGCTTGTCGGTCGAGCGTGAGGTTACCCGAGCTTTGCATGATTTCAGTGGCCAGCAGTTGGCCGTCGACATTAACCGTCAGAGCCATCGTGAGTTCACCGTAGAGTTTTTGACCTTCGAGCGCTGGAAAGGCGGTCGTGCCCTGGCTTTCAATCTTGCGTCGCAAGCGGTCGTAATACAGCGCGTAAGCTGCTTCGCGGGTGGCCGGGCTGATGTAACGTTTTTTGGGGCGTTCGTTTTCGGCGTTAATGCGTTTTTCGATCTCGGCCAGGAGGTTGATCAGTTGCCGACGTTTTTCTTCACGCTCGGCCTGTGCCGGGACTTGCGCCATGCGCGTGACAATCGGCGGCGGCATCGCGGCAAGCTGTTGTTTAATTTGCGTCAGCAACTGCATTTGCTGCGCCTGCATTGACTCGATCTTGCGCTTGACTGCCTCCGTGTGGTCGCCCAAATCAGTCAAGGCCGAAGGGGATAAAGGCGTTGAAGGGGGCAACGGCGATGAGGCGCGGCCCTTGTCCAAGTCGCCGCCGCCGGCCAGTGAAAACTGCGCAATGGCTTTGGCTTTGTCGGGCCGTTCGTTCGCCTTGCTGTTGACCAAAATCACTTCCAGAGGCGTGTCCTGAAAAATCCGGTCAAATTGCGCCGGGTCGACCCATCGCACGGCCAGCAGCAGGGCGTGCAGCAGCACTGAAACGCCCAAGGCCAGTTGCAAGGTGCCGGGCGATTTCATGGATGAGCTGCTGCAGTGAGGCGCTGCAGTTTAGGCGGCGGGTGTGCTGACGGCATTGGCCGCATCGCTATCGTGCTCGTTCAGGTCAACGGCGATGGAGATGGAGATGGAGATGGGTCCTGCGGCAAATTCAGATTCCTCAGAGTCCAAGTCATCGGCTTCGGCCGCGGCGGCTTCCGGCTCGGTGTCCAGACGCTCAATCACCGTGCTGTGAATATCCAGCGTAATTTCGTCAATCTCGCCCAACTTGACCCGCACCCGTGCGCCGCGCGGCAAGCCTTGCGCGCCCGCTGCCGGCAGCACCAGCGGCAAGTCATCGGCGCGCACCAGGTTGTCTTTGAAGAAGGTCGCGGTGAGTTCGGTGATGCCGTTTTGCTGCAGGTACTTGAGTGTCCAGTAACGCTCGATGCCTGACTGAAAACCGTTGTACGCGCTGTAGGCCGCATCGAAGCCCGAGATGATGGCGAAGAGTTCGGTGTCGCGTTGCTTGAACGGTGCGGCCAGTGCAGCGGTGCGGCCGTGTCGCACGCAAGAAATGATCTGCCACTGGTTCACCAAATCGACATAACGGCGTAGCGGTGAGGTGCTCCAGGCGTAGCTTTTGACGCCAATGCCGGCGTGCGGCAAGGCCTTGGTGCCCATGCGCACTTTAACGCCCGGTGCCATGCTGGCCTGGCTGCGGTAAATGCCCGGCACGCCATGCTCGGCCAGCCATTCGCCCCAAGTGCTGTTGGCCAAAATCATGGCCTCAGCAACGATTAAATCAAGCGGCGCTCCGCGTTGGCGAATGCTGATGCTGACGGCCTCGTCGCCCTGCGGTTCGCCGCCGCCCGGGTTGTCGAGTTTGAAGTTGTAGTCGGGCCGGTTGAAGTTTTCCGGCTTGCCGCGGACCACTTCGCGCTGCGCCTTGAGGTGCCGCGCCAGTCGGTGCAAAAAGCACAGCTCCACGCCCCAGGCGACGTCGGCCGGGGGGGCGCTGGCCAGTGCGGTTTCAAAAAAGGCTTCGGTGAAGGTGGTATCGAGTTTGTCGTGGCGCAGGTTGCTGATGATCGGCACTAGGTCGAGCCGCGTGACGGTCTCGCGAATCTCCAGCGTGGCTTCGTCCAGCGTGACGTAAAGCGACAAGGCCGGGCAGTTGCGGCCTTCTAGCAGCGTGTAGTTTTGCACCACTTCGTCGGGCAGCATGGTCAGTTTGTAGCCGGGCATGTAGACCGTCGACAAGCGCGCCCGACCGAGCGCGTCGATGGCGCTGCCGGGGTGCACTGCGAGTCCGGGCGCTGCAATGTGAATGCCCAAGGTGATGGTGCCGCTGCCGAGGCCTTGCACTGACAGCGCGTCGTCAATCTCCGTGGTGCTTGAGTCGTCGATGGAAAAAGCCTGCACATCGGCCAAGGGCAATTCGTCCGGCGCAGCCGGCGCTTGCAAGGCTGGGAAGCCGGTGCCTTTGGGAAAATTCTCGAACAAGAACCGCTTCCAGTGAAACTGGTACGCCGAGGCGATCGCGCCGGCGCGCTGCAGCAAGTCCAGCGCTTGCAAATGCGTGGCACGGGCCGCTTCGACCACGGCTTTGTATTCCGGGCTGTTTTTGTCGGGCTTGAAGAGAATCTTGTAAAGCTGCTCGCGCACAGGGTCCGGGCATTGGCCTTGCGCCAGTGCTTCGGCCCAAGCGGTGATTTGCGCGGCAAGTTGTTTTTTCTTCTCGATACCGGCCAGCGCCAGTTGCAGGATGTCGGCTGGGGCTTTTTTGAAGCGACCTTTGCCGGCGCGGCGAAAGTAGTGCGGCGACTCAAACAACCTAAATAAAGCAGCGGCCTGTTGCTCAATGCTGGGGGCTTGGCTGGGGTCGGCGCTGAAATAGTCACGTGCCAGATCGGCAAAACCGAATTCTTCGTCGCTGGCGAATTCCCAAGCCAAGTCGAGGTCAATCTCCAGACTCAGCAACTGGCCTTTAGCGACCAATTCGGCTGGCGCGGGTTTTTCAAACTTCAGCAGGGCGTGGGCAGCTTTGACCTTGACCCGTTTGCCCGAGTCGAGTTCGACCTGGAGCGAGGCGTCGGATTCCGACAGGATACGGCCGGCCAGAAATTTGCCGGCTTCTTCAAACAATGTGTGCATGCGCCGAATTGTCCCATGGGCCTTGGCCCTGCAAGGCGGCTTCAGGCCAAGTCTAAAAAGCCCATAACTTCGTCCAAGTGGGCGTCGAAATCGCTGAGGGCGTGGTCGCTGCCTTCAAGCAGTTTCAAGTGGGCGGCAGCGTAGTGAGTGCTCATTTCGCGCCAGTCCAGCACTTCGTCGCCCTTGGCGATGATTGCCAGCAAACGTTCGGGGTGCGGCAAGGGACCAGCCTGGAGGTCGCGCAGCTCCTGTACAAATTCGGGTTTGAAGAAAAAAATCTCCAGCGGGTTATGCCAGCTGGTTTGTTCACCGATGTAACGGCTCAAGTCTCGCGCCGGGTCGACCGCCGGATTCAGTAAGACGGCTCTGCAGCCGGTTTGCGCGGCGATCCAGGTCGCATAAAACCCGCCCAACGACGAGCCGACGACAGCCATGTTTTGGGCTGGCCAGTCTGCTATGCATTCCATCAGCAAGGCCGTGGCTTCTTTGGGTGAGGGGGGCAACTGAGGGCAGCACCAATGCACCTGCGGGTGGCGGGACTGAACGGCATCGGCCATTTTCTTGGCCTTCATGGAGCGCGGCGAAGAGCGAAAACCGTGCAGGTAAAGCAAGTGTGTCGTGGTCATGGGGCCATGGTAGCTTGACGGATAATTTAGACATGGCCGTCATTTTTGAAAAACCCTCTTTGTTGCGTCGAGTCGCGCCCCTGTTTGAGGGTTTTGATGGGCCGTTGGCGTTCGCGGTTTTTTTGTTGGCGTGTGCCGGGCTGCTGATCATGTATTCCTCGGGGTATGACCATGGCACCCGTTTTGTCGACCATGGCCGCAACATGCTGATTGCCGGGGCCATCATGTTTGTGGTCGCGCAGGTGCCGCCGCAGCGGTTGATGGCGTTTGCGGTGCCGCTCTATATTTTGGGCGTGGCGCTGTTGGTCGCCGTTGCGGTTTTCGGTGTGACCAAAAAAGGCGCCAAACGCTGGATCAATCTCGGCGTGGTGATCCAGCCCAGTGAAATTCTGAAAATTGCTATGCCGCTGATGCTCGCTTGGTGGTTCCAGAAGCGTGAAGGGCAGTTGCGACCACTAGATTTCTTGGCCGCGGGTCTGTTGTTGTTGGTGCCCGTTGGTCTCATCATGAAACAGCCTGATCTGGGCACCTCGCTGCTGGTGCTGGCTGCTGGGTTGGCGGTGATTTTTTTTGCCGGCTTGAGTTGGCGGCTCATCGTTCCGCCGGTCTTGCTCGGTTTGATTGCCGTTGCCTTGGTGGTGTGGTTTGAGCCGCAGCTTTGCGCTGACGGTATGCGTTGGCCGATACTGCATGACTACCAACAGCAGCGCATCTGCACCTTGCTAGACCCAACGCGTGACCCGCTGGGTCGTGGCTTTCACATCATTCAGGGGATGATCGCGATTGGCTCTGGCGGTATTTTCGGTAAGGGCTTCATGGCTGGGACGCAAACTCATCTGGAGTTCATCCCCGAGCGCACCACCGACTTCATTTTTGCAGCCTTTTCAGAAGAGTTCGGGCTGTTGGGCAACCTGCTGCTGATCGGTGGCTTCATTTTCTTGATCTTGCGCGGGCTGTCTATTGCGCTGGATGCGCCGACGCTGTTTGCCCGTCTGCTGGCAGGTGCGGTGACGATGATTTTCTTCACCTATGCGTTCGTCAACATGGGCATGGTCAGCGGCATTTTGCCGGTGGTCGGCGTCCCGTTGCCCTTCATCAGCTACGGTGGGACAGCGATGGTCACGCTGGGGCTGGCGGTTGGTATTTTGATGTCGATCGCCAAGTCGAAACGGCTGATCCAGTCCTGATAGACAGAGCCCCTGCCTGCCGCGCGGCCGGGGCAGACTGCCTACAATGACTTTATGGTGTCACTCAAATCCTCCCCCGGTTCAGCTCGTAAAACAGACTTTTTTGCGCCCAGCGCCCGGCCCCAAGCCGACGCGACGTCTGAGCGCTTGGCCATTGCTGAAAAGTTGTTACTGGCACCCTTTGGTCTGACCGAAGCGCATTTGCGCCGCGCCTTGGGCGAGATCACGTCTTACGGCGTTGACGACGCTGACCTGTATTTTCAGTACACCCGTAGCGAAGGCTGGAGCCTAGAGGAAGGCATTGTCAAAACTGGCTCTTTCAGCATTGACCAAGGCGTTGGCGTGCGCGCAGTCAGCGGCGAAAAAACTGCTTTTGCGTACTCGGACGATATTTCTGAAGCCTCACTGCTCGACGCTGCTCGCACCGTGCGCACGATTTCAGCCGCCACCCAAGCTGGCCGGGTCAAGACCAACACCCGTAAGGTGGCTGGCAGCCGTTCGCTGTACAGCGATATCGACCCGATTGCCTCGCTCGACAGCACCGCCAAAGTCAAATTGCTGGAGCAAATCGAAAAACTCGCTAAAGCCAAAGACCCGCGCGTGGTGCAAGTCATGGCCGGCGTGGCCAGCGAATATGACGTGGTCATGGTGGCCCGCGCCGACGGTACGTTGGCGGCTGACGTGCGACCACTGGTGCGCTTGAGCGTGACGGTAATTGCCGAGCAAAAAATTGCTGGCGTGAGCCGGCGCGAAATGGGTTCGGGCGGCGGTGGCGGTCGCTTTGGCTTGGCTTATTTCGACGAAGATCAGATCAATGAATATGTCGATGCCGCGGTCAAAGCGGCCCTCACCAACCTCGAAGCTCGCCCCGCGCCAGCCGGTCAAATGACCGTGGTTCTGGGCTCCGGCTGGCCCGGTATTTTGTTGCACGAAGCGATTGGTCACGGCTTGGAGGGCGACTTCAACCGCAAGGGTTCGAGCGCTTTTGCCGGACGCATTGGTGAGCGCGTTGCAGCCAAAGGCGTGACGGTGCTGGACGATGGCACCTTGGCCGATCGTCGCGGTTCCCTCAATGTGGACGACGAAGGCAATGCCAGCCAGCGCAATGTGTTGATTGAAGACGGCATCTTGAAGGGCTACATCCAGGACTCGCTGAATGCGCGCCTGATGAAGGTCAAGCCGACAGGCAACGGTCGCCGCGAAAGCTACGCGCACACGCCCATGCCGCGGATGACCAACACCTATATGTTAGGCGGCGACAAGGCGCCCGAAGAGATTGTGGCGAGCATCAAGAAGGGGCTCTACGCCACTAACTTCGGCGGCGGTCAGGTCGACATCACCTCCGGTAAATTTGTGTTCTCGGCCAGCGAAGCGTTCTGGGTTGAAAACGGCAAAATTCTCTACCCCGTCAAGGGCGCAACGATTGTCGGTAACGGCCCTGATGCGCTGACACGCGTGACCATGATGGGCAATGACATGGCGCTCGACAGCGGCGTAGGCACCTGCGGTAAGGAAGGCCAGAGCGTGCCCGTGGGCGTCGGTCAGCCGACCCTGCGGATCGACGGCCTGACGGTCGGCGGGACCGCTTGATGACTGAGCCTAACGCACCTGTGCTACATTGACCCCTATGCATTCAGCCGCATTTTATTTTTCTTACTTTTGGTTCTCAAGCGCCTTCGGCGGTAGAGAGATCCTTGCGTAAGCCTAGAAAACGCAGCTGAATCTCAAAAACCGCCGGATCCTCCGGCGGTTTTTTTTTGCACCCGAATTCCCCAGTTAACCCACAAGGAAGCCCGTCATGAATGCGTCAGTCCAGAACACCAGCGAAGCCCGCTATGCGAGTCCTGTCTACAAAACAAGCCAGACAGACGACGAACGCATCAAGGACATCACCGTGCTTCCACCTCCCGAGCATTTAATTCGCTTCTTTCCAATTGACGGCACGCCTGTCGAGAGTTTGATCACCGAGACTCGGCACAACATTCACAACATCATGGCGGGCACCGACGACCGACTGTTGGTGGTTATTGGCCCTTGCTCGATCCACGACCCGATGGCTGCCTTGGAGTACGCCCGCAAACTGGTTGAGCAGCGCCACAAATACGCCGACACGCTGGAAATCGTGATGCGTGTGTACTTTGAAAAGCCGCGTACCACGGTCGGCTGGAAGGGTCTCATCAATGACCCTTACTTGGACGAGAGCTACCGCATCGACGAAGGCCTGCGCATTGCACGCCAGTTGCTGATCGACATCAACCGCATGGGCTTGCCCGCGGGCAGCGAGTTTTTGGACGTGATTTCACCGCAATACATCGGTGATTTGATCGCTTGGGGCGCGATTGGCGCGCGGACCACTGAAAGCCAGGTGCACCGCGAATTGGCGTCAGGCATCTCGGCCCCGATTGGCTTCAAGAACGGCACGGATGGCAACATCCGCATCGCCACCGACGCGATTCAGGCAGCGGCGCGTGGTCACCACTTTTTGTCGGTTCACAAAAACGGCCAAGTGGCGATTGTGCAAACCAACGGCAACCCGGACTGCCACGTCATTCTGCGCGGTGGCAAAGCACCGAACTATGACGCCGCCAGTGTCAACGCCGCGTGCAAGGACCTCGAAGCCGCCAAATTGCCCGCCACGCTGATGGTTGACTGCAGTCACGCCAACAGCTCCAAACAGCACGAAAAGCAGCTGGAAGTGGCGCGGGACATCGCCGGCCAAGTCGCCGGTGGCTCACGTCAGGTTTTTGGCCTGATGGTGGAAAGTCATTTGAATCCGGGTGCGCAGAAGTTCACGCCCGGCAAGGATGACCCCAAGGCGCTGGAATACGGCAAGAGCATCACCGACGCCTGCCTGAGCTGGGGCGATTCGCTGGAGTTGCTGGAAGGCTTGTCGCAGTCCGTGAAGGCCAGACGCGCCCGCTGAGCTTTTTCAGCGTAACGCCGCTGGTGGTCCTTTTATCAGGCCGCCAGCGCGTCCAGCAGTTTCGCGTGAATGCCGCCAAAGCCGCCGTTGCTCATGCACAGCAAATGGTCGCCGGGCATGGCTGCGGCTTTGACTTGGGCCAGCAATACATCGAGTGAGTCGGCGACTTGGGCCCGCGGACCCATCGGGGCGAGGGCGGCTCTGGCATCCCAGTCGAGACCATCGGCGTGACAAAACGCCAGATCGGCTTGCTCTAGGCTCCACGGCAGTTGAGCCGTCATGGTGCCAAGCTTCATGGTGTTGCTGCGCGGCTCGAAGATCGCCAAGATGCGCTCTGCCGTGTGGCCTTGCGCATTCAGCTGCCGGCGCAAGCCGTCGACGGTGGTGTGGATCGCCGTCGGGTGGTGCGCAAAGTCGTCATACACCGTGATGTTGCCGTCCGTGCGCTGCACCACGCCGCGCACTTCCATCCGCCGTTTGACGTTCTCGAAACTGCTGAGCGCTTTGGCTGCCATGGTCGGGCTGACGCCGACATGTTCGGCCGCCGCGATGGCCGCCATTGCATTCAACTGGTTGTGCACTCCGCTGATCGCCCAGCGCACGTCGGCCACAGGCTGGCCAGCTTTCAGCACTTGAAAGGCTTGCGGTTCACCCAAGGCCGTGAAGACGGCTTGATTCGACGGGCTGTTGCCAAAGAGTACTTGCTCACTCCAGCAGCCCTGCGCGAGCACGCGCGTCAAGCTGGCCTCGGCGGCGTTCACGACCACGCGGCCTTGTGACGGCACGGTGCGCACCAAGTGATGGAATTGCCGTTCGATAGCTGCCAAGTTCTCAAAAATATCCGCGTGGTCGAATTCCAGGTTGTTCAAGATGGCCGTGCGTGGCCGGTAATGCACAAACTTGCTGCGCTTGTCGAAAAAGGCCGTGTCGTACTCGTCGGCCTCAATCACAAAGCACTGGCCTTGGCCGAGGCGGGCGGAGACGCCAAAGTTCAAGGGCACGCCGCCGATCAAAAAGCCCGGTTGCAGGCCCGCTTGCTCCAAAATCCAGCTGAGCATGGCGGTGGTGGTGGTTTTGCCATGCGTACCCGCCACGGCCAGCACATGCCGGCCTTGCAACACGTGCTCGGCCAACCACTGCGGACCGCTGGTGTAAGGCAGGCCATGGTTGAGGATGGCCTCCATCAGCGGGAACTTGGGGCTGCCATCCGGCAACTGGGTGCGCGACACAACGTTGCCGATGACAAACATGTCGGGCTTGAAGCCGGCTTGCTGCAGCACACTGGCGTCATAACCTTCGGTCAACTCAATCCCCAAGTTGCGCAGCTGGTCGCTCATGGGTGGGTAAACGCCGGTGTCGCAACCCGTGACTTGATGACCGGCTTCGCGGGCGAGGGCGGCCAAGCCACCCATGAAGGTGCCGCAGATTCCCAATATATGTATGTGCATATGGCATTTTAGGCAGCGGCGGTGGCGGGGCTTCAAGCCTTCATCTGCCGGGTAGCTCGGCAAGTGCAAAAATGCCTTCCATGAACTCATTTGAACCGCACAGCCTGAAGGCTGAAATTGCCGCAGCAGCGGCCGCTATGGTGGTCGAAGAAGGGCTTGAATACGGTCCTGCCAAGCGCCGCGCGATCAAGCAGATGGCGCTGCCTTCCCGCACTGAGTTGCCGGGCAATGATGAGATTGAAGACGCGGTGCACGAGTACATTGCCCTGTTTTGTGCCGAAACGCAGCCAGCCGAGCTACAAGCTTTGCGTGAGCTGGCACGGGTCTGGATGCTGCGTATGGCTGAGTTCCGGCCGTTTTTGGGGGGGGCGGTCTGGCACGGCACCGCAACGCGGCTGTCCGACATCTATATCCAGCTGTTTTGTGATGACTCGAAGTCGGCTGAAATTGCCTTGATTGATCACCAGGTGGATTACGAACCCCGTACCGTGACTGGGTTTTGGGGTGACAGCGTGGAGGCGCTGAGCATTCGCAGCGTTTGCAAGCCTTTGCAGGAAATCGTTGGTGTGCATCTGATGGTCTATGACCACGACGATTTACGCGGGGCTCTGAGGCCGGATGCCAAAGGGCGCACGCCTCGTGGAGATTTAGCGGCTGTTGAGCGCTTGCTGGCTCAGTGACAAATTAGCCGGGATCTTCAGTGATCAGGGCTTTAAAACCTGCGAAACTCGCTTAAAGTTAAATTTGAAGTGGACGAACCTAGATGATCAAACGTAGGAATATATTGTTTGCCAGCACCGCCGCGGCGGCGGGTCTGGCAGGCGTTGGTGCTGCTTGGTGGTGGCGAGACCGCCACCAGACCGCATCGGCGGCTCATTCGTCTGCTGATCCTTTTTGGGCGTTGGAGATGGAAGCGCCCGATGGTGCGCCGCTGAAAATCAGCAGTTTGGCGGGCCAACCCTTGCTGGTGAATTTTTGGGCGACTTGGTGTCCACCTTGTGTGGAAGAGTTGCCCTTACTGAATCGTTTTCACCAAGAGCAGCAGGCGCGGGGCTGGCGCGTGTTGGGTTTGGCTGTTGATCAGCCGAGTGCTGTGCGCGCATGGTTAAAAAAGTCACCGTTGAATTTTCCGATCGCGATGGCCGGGCTAGGGGGGACTGATCTGAGTAAACGGATGGGTAATTTGACCGGTGGACTGCCTTTTTC
Organism: Comamonadaceae bacterium; assembly: GCA_947450695.1. Taxonomy (GTDB): domain Bacteria; phylum Pseudomonadota; class Gammaproteobacteria; order Burkholderiales; family Burkholderiaceae_C; genus Polaromonas. Next base: position 20,367 of record CANFWV010000008.1, on the reverse strand, counting down.
TGTCGCCTTCAGTGCATCAGGTGACGTGTTACAGCGGAAAAGTGGACAGCTTTTACCGGCAGATTTAGTCAACTGGGCTGCGTTGGTTTGATTGCCGCTGTTATTTCTTTTTAGCAGTCAACGGCGGTAAATTGAGGCTTAATTTACGTTAAAGTTTGGAGGTGGTCGTTGTGTGGATATGCGTCCCTTTGCATGGCAATTGCATTATTAGCCGCCCAAGACTTGAGGGAAACCGGTAGTTGGTGATTTTGAATTTTGTAGATAGGTACAATTCAGGTTGTTTAGTGAACGAAGACCGCCAAATAATGGCGAATGCATCGTTTGATACCAGGTGTTGACACCTGACGACAAGAGCTCGCAGCGAGTTCTTCCCATCAAAGCAAAGGCGGCGCTTTCAGCCCGCCAACGTCGCCGGAGAATAAAACATGGATTTACGCAAACTTAAGACACTGATTGACTTGGTTTCAGAGTCGAACGTGTCGGAGCTGGAAATCACCGAAGCCGAGGGCAAGGTCAGAATCGTTAAATTCATGGGCGCTGTTCCCGTGGTGATGCAAGCGCCGGCTATGGTGGCCGCTACACCTGCACCTGCACCCGTTGCGGCGGCGGTTGCGGCTCCGGCTGCAGTTGCTGAAGTTGTCGGCCACTCAGTCAAGTCGCCCATGGTGGGCACTTTCTACCGCTCGGCCAGCCCCGGTGCCAAGGCTTTTGTCGACATCGGCAGCCAAGTCAAAGAAGGTGACACCATCTGCATCATCGAGGCCATGAAGATCCTCAACGAAATCGAAGCCGACAAGTCTGGCACCATCACCGCGATGTTGTGTGAGAACGGTCAGGCTGTGGAGTACGGACAACCACTCTTCATCATCGAGTGAAGCGGGCGCCATGTTTAAAAAAATTCTGATCGCTAACCGCGGTGAAATTGCCCTGCGTATCCAGCGGGCATGCCGGGAGCTAGGTGTCAAGGCCGTGATGGTTTACTCCGAAGCTGACCGCGAAGCCAAATACATCAAGCTTGCCGATGAGTCTGTTTGCATTGGCCCCGCGCCTTCAGCGCAAAGTTACCTCAGCATGCCGGCCATCATTGCCGCCGCTGAGGTTACAGACGCTGAGGCTATCCACCCCGGCTATGGCTTCCTCAGTGAAAACGCTGATTTTGCCGAGCGCGTGGAAAAAAGCGGCTTCAAGTTCATCGGCCCGACGCCCGAATCCATCCGCATCATGGGTGACAAGGTCTCTGCCAAGCAGGCCATGATCAAGGCTGGCGTGCCTTGCGTGCCGGGCTCTGAAGGCGCCTTGCCTGACGACGCGGCTATCATCAAGCGCACGGCTAAAGCCGTTGGTTACCCGGTCATCATCAAGGCCGCTGGCGGCGGAGGCGGGCGGGGCATGCGTGTAGTGCACACCGAGGCTGCGCTGATTCATGCCGTGCAAACGACCAAGGCTGAAGCCGGGGCTGCTTTCGGTAATCCGGCGGTGTACATGGAGAAATTTCTTCAAAATCCGCGCCATATCGAAATTCAGATCATGGCTGACCAGCACAAAAATGCGGTCTGGCTGGGCGAACGTGACTGCTCAATGCAGCGTCGCCATCAAAAAGTCATTGAGGAAGCGCCGGCACCTGGCGTTCCCCGCAAGCTGATCGAAAAAATCGGTGAACGCTGCGTCGCTGCCGTGAAGAAAATTGGCTATCGTGGCGCTGGCACTTTCGAGTTCTTGTATGAAAACGGTGAGTTTTATTTCATCGAGATGAACACCCGCGTTCAGGTCGAGCACCCGGTCACGGAATGGGTCACCGGCGTTGACATCGTGAAGACGCAAATCATGGTGGCGGCCGGAGAGCGTCTGCCGTTCACGCAGCGTCAGATTGAGATCAAGGGCCACTCGATTGAGTGCCGCATCAATGCCGAAGACCCTTACAAGTTCACGCCGTCGCCAGGTCGCATCACGACATGGCACGCACCCGGCGGCCCCGGTGTGCGGGTTGACTCGCATATTTACGCCAACTATTTTGTGCCGCCGAATTACGACTCGATGATCGGAAAGATCATTGTTCACGGCGACACGCGTGAGCAGGCCTTGGCCCGCATGCGCACGGCGCTGGCCGAAACGGTGGTCGAAGGTATCAACACCAACATTGCACTCCATCGTGAGCTGATGGTGGACGCTAAGTTCATGGACGGCGGTACCAACATTCACTATCTAGAAGAGTGGTTATCGCAGCGACAACGCTAAGCTTTAGCCGTCAGTTACAAACCCGCACGCGCTCCGTGGTGATGCGCTGCGGGTTGTTTTCGTTTTGTCTCCCATCTCCTATCACTTAATTTGGCGGGTCTTTCCATGAGTCTTTTTGAACTGGTCATGCTGGCCCCTGTGGATGCAGTCGAGAGCGTTAGCGATGCGCTCGACGCTCTAGACGCTTTGAGCGTGTCGGTCGAGGATGCTGATGCGCAGACGCCGGCTGAACAGGCGCTTTTTGGCGAACCCGGCATGCCGCCGCCAAAGGCCGGTTGGGAGCGCTCGCGCATCGTCGCGCTGTTTCCGAATGAAGCTGCTGCCCGTGACGCGGCTTTGCTGCTCGCTGCGCAAGATTTTTTCAATGGCTGCCAAGTGGTGGCCGTCAGCTCGGTGCCTGAACAGGATTGGGTGCGCTTGACGCAATCTCAGTTCACCCCAGTCGAGATCACGCCTGAGTTCTGGATCGTCCCCACTTGGCATGAGCCACCCGCCCAAGCGCGCCAAGTGATCCGGCTGGACCCAGGGCTGGCTTTTGGCACCGGCACCCATCCGACCACCCGTATGTGTCTGCGCTGGATCGCCGCCGGTCGCGCTGGCGACCGCGTCCTCGACTACGGTTGCGGCTCTGGCATTCTGGCTATTGGCGCAGCCAAATTCGGCGCTACTGATATTGATGCCATCGATATCGACGAAGCTGCTGTACAGTCGACTTTGGCCAACGCCGAGGCCAATCATGTGCAACTGAATGCTGGTTTGCCAGATAAATCGTCAGGAACTTATCAATCTGTGCTTGCGAATATTCTGGCCACGCCGTTGAAGGTGTTGGCACCGTTGCTGTGTGCGCACGTCGCGCCGGGCGGTCACTTGGTGCTGGCGGGTATTTTGGAGCGTCAAGCTGACGAACTGAAAGCCGCTTATGCCCCGTATGCCGTCTTGAGCGTTTCCGACAGTGAAGACGGCTGGATTTTGATGACGGCGAAAATCTGAAACTCTCAATACGGCAAGCCCTACAATTCGACGCGATGAGCTTGATAACCTGTTGCCCCACATGCAGAACGATGTTCAAGGTCGTGCCCGACCAACTGAAAGTGTCGGACGGCTGGGTTCGTTGCGGACATTGCGATGGCGTTTTTGATGCCTCTGCACACTTTCAAGCAATGGCTGTAACAGAGTTGCTTGAAGTGCCTGATACGGCAGTTGATGAACCTGATCAGGATTTGCCAGAGCTCACTGCGTCTATATCGGCAACTTCTACCCCTGCCGTGGTTGATGAGGCCCTTAATGTCTCACATGAATTGACCAACGACTTCGACCGGCAGATTGATCAGGCCAGTCCGTCTACGTCGCCAGATGCAGCTGTTGTCACTCGATTCACAGCCAAGTCTTATCTTGAGGATGCGTCGGTATCCGCCCCGCTTTCGAGTTATCTGTCTGCGCCAGAGGCCGCCGATCTACCCATTCAGGAAGATCTCAGTCGCAGCCAAGTCGCAGATGATCGCCGTGCACTGTACAGGTCGACAACGTCATACAAGCCGATTAATGCCGTGAAAACGGAAGACTCCCGGCGTCCGGAGCTGCCTGAAATCACATTTGTTCAATCGGCTAAGCGCAGAGAAAAATACAAGGGACCGCTTTACCGGGTGCTAGCCGTCTTGATCGTCCTAGTTTTGTTGGGTGCGCTAGCGCTGCAGGTGCTCATGCACGAACGCGATGCATTGGCAGCTCGTTACCCGGTGTCGTTGCCAACCCTTGAGGCTTTGTGCGAGCAAATGGATTGTCAGGTCAGGCCACCGCGCGTGATTGAAGCTGTCACGATTGACAGTTCTTCGTTCACGCAGACAGGCACTGACGCGTATCGGCTGAATGTTGTTCTTAAGAATACGCGCTCTACGACGGTGGCTATGCCTGCGCTGGAAGTGACATTGACGGGCTCGCAGAACGAAGTCTTGATGCGCAAGGTCTTGCTGCCGTCCGAGTTTGGTGCTTCCAACAACAGGTTAGAACAAGCTTTCCCTTTCGCAGGCGGTTTGACGCTGCTGGTCAGCTCGGCGGCGGTGTCTATCCAACCATCGCAGGCAGCATCGCCTGTCGAAACCTTACTCGCCGAAGTAACGCCTGCGCCTGAGGCGCCTGTAGCATCTGTACCGATCACCGGTTACCGTCTGATTGCTTTTTATCCCTGAACTTCGAGAAGTAAACGCATGCCCGCCTTGATTTGTGGCTCTTTGGCCTTTGACACCATCATGACTTTCGAGGGTCGTTTTGCCGAGCAGATCATGCCGGATCAATTGCACATATTGAATGTGTCTTTCCTTGTCCCCGCGTTGCGGCGAGAGTTCGGCGGTTGCGCCGGCAACATCGCCTACAGCTTGTCACAACTTGGTGGGACAGCCTTGCCCATGGCGACGGTTGGTAATGACGGTGCGGACTATCTTGCACACTTGCGAAGCAAGGGCATCAGCACCGAGTTCATTCGCGAGCTGAGCGACACTTACACGGCGCAAGCCATGATCATGACGGACCGTGATAACAACCAGATCACGGCCTTTCATCCTGGTGCGATGAGTCAGGCGCACTTGTCTGAAGTGGCGGCTCGAAATGACATCAAGATTGGCATCATCTCGCCCGATGGCCGTGATGCAATGCTGCAACATGCCGCACAATTCAAGGCTGCTAATATCCCCTTTGTGTTCGATCCCGGTCAGGGATTGCCGATGTTCAACGGCGATGAACTGACGCAGTTTGTCGATCTCGCCAGTTGGGTGACAGTCAATGACTACGAGGGCCGTATGCTTAGCGAACGCACGGGTCTGGACAAAAAAGCCTTATCGCATCGCGTTGAGGGCCTTGTCGTCACACTGGGTGCAGACGGTTGTGAGGTTTGGGTTAATGGCGAAATAACTTTGGTTGCTCCAGTTAAAGCAACCCAGCTAGTGGACCCGACGGGCTGCGGTGACGCTTTCCGCGGGGCTTTACTATTTGGTCTTGAAAAGGGTTGGTCACTGGTTAAGTGCTGTCAATTGGGTAATCGCGTTGGGGCCCACAAGATTGCAACACCGGGCTGCCAGAACTATTCGCTCGAGACGGTGCGTCCGGCTTGAGCCACGTGTTTCTGTCGGGAGGCTGAGGGCTCAGCTTTTAGAGGGATGGAGTGATACGTTCCCAGCGTGCTGTCGCGACAGCACTGCTAGCTATCCGCAGTTGTTTACGCCTCGAGGTCTGACCCCGCGCGATCGTGATGTTCCGTTGTGCGATGCCTAATTCTTTCGATACCCATTTGATCAGAGCTTCATTGGCTTTGCCATCAATTGGTAGCGCATGCAATCGCACTCGCAGTGCTTGCTGCCCTTCCTCACCATAAAGCCCGTCCAACTTCGTTTGCGTTGCATTTGGCATCACGTGAATATTCACCAAACAGTCACCGGTTTTGACGTCGTGCTGGAGAAATAAAGCGATTGGGAAGGAGTGCTGTGGCATAGCTTTTGCAAAGTTGTGAAGACAACTGGAATCACTTTAGGGTAAGTCAGTGAAATAAAAAAGCCTGGCATCTTTCGATACCAGGCTTCAAGCAGAGTTACCTTACTGCTTAGGGCTTGCTGGCTGTTGGAAACGGCCAGGCAGCTTGCGGGTTCAGAGTTGTCTGAGCCGCTGGGCTGGCCGCTACAGCAGGTGCTTTTGCAGCGGGCTTTTTCGCGGCTTTCTTCGCAGCGGGCTTTTTCGCGGCTTTCTTCGCAGCGGGTTTCTTCGCAGCTACTTTTTTTGCAGCAGCTTTCTTCGCTGGAGCTTTTTTTGCAGCAGCTTTTTTAGCCGGGGCCTTTTTCGCTGCTACTTTTTTCGCTGCTACTTTTTTCGCTGCTACTTTTTTAGCTGGCGCTTTTTTAGCTGGCGCTTTTTTCGCTGGCGCTTTTTTCGCTGCTACTTTTTTAGCTGGCGCTTTTTTCGCTGGCGCTTTTTTGGCCGGGGCCTTTTTCGCTGCTACTTTTTTCGCTGGGGCTTTCTTGGCCGGTGCTTTTTTAGCGACCGGTGCTTTTTTTGGTGCAGCTTTTTTAGTTGCTACTTTTTTCGCAGTTGCCATAGTTTTCTCCTTGATCACGTTGCAAAGAGCACTTCACGTCTGGAGTACGAGAAGCGATTCACGGCGTTGGGCCAGCCAGATGACCGGGGCCCAGCGCCGAGAACACGGGAACAAAAACCACGACCCGCTCTTGGGCGTGCTGGGTGGCTCTTGCTTAATTCAAAAATCATATTGGTAGAAACTCAATCCCAAGAAAGGGCGCCGCCCGATTGATATTCAATCACACGGGTTTCGAAGAAGTTACGCTCTTTTTTCAAGTCGATCATCTCACTCATCCAAGGGAATGGATTTTCTTCGTTCGGGAACAGCGTTTCTAAGCCAATCTGGGTTGCGCGGCGGTTGGCGATGTACCGCAGGTAGCCCTTGAACATGGATGCATTCAGACCCAGTACGCCGCGCGGCATGGTGTCTTCTGCATAACGATATTCGAGTTCGACAGCTTGCATGAACAGAGCCTTGATCTCGGCTTTGAACTCAGATGTCCAGAGGTGCGGATTTTCCAGCTTGAGCTGGTTGATCAGATCAATACCGAAGTTGCAATGCATCGATTCGTCACGCAGGATGTACTGATATTGTTCCGCAGCGCCGGTCATTTTATTTTGGCGACCCAGCGCCAAAATTTGTGTGAAACCTACATAGAAGAACAGGCCCTCCATCAGACATGCAAATACGATGAGCGATTTGAGCAGCGTTTGATCGTTTTCTGGGGTACCCGTTTTGAAGAGTGGGTCAGAGATAGCGTCAATGAATGGAATCAGAAATTGGTCTTTGTCGCGAATCGACTGGACTTCGTTATAAGCGTTGAAGATCTCACCTTCATCCAAACCCAAGGATTCAGTGATGTACTGATAGGCATGGGTGTGGATGGCTTCTTCGAACGCTTGGCGCAAGAGGAACTGACGGCACTCCGGCGCGGTGATGTGACGGTACGTACCTAACACGATGTTGTTGGCAGCCAGTGAGTCAGCTGTCACGAAAAAGCCGAGATTGCGCATGACCAAGCGACGCTCGTCATCGGTCAGGCCATTTGGATCTTTCCATAGCGCAATGTCACGCGTCATGTTGACTTCTTGCGGCATCCAATGATTGGCACAGGTGGCGAGGTATTTTTCCCAAGCCCATTTGTACTTGAATGGCACCAGTTGGTTGACGTCAGTCTGACCGTTGATGATGCGTTTGTCAGAGGCCTTGACACGGCGGTGAACGGCCGGTATCGGTGCTGACGAATCAAACGCAGTCGGCGCGGCAACAGTTGCGGCAGGTGCAATCGCGCCATCGTTGAGCATGCGTTGAGCCGCATTGGCTTCCGTCTGCAAAGAAAATGGCGGAAGCTCCATCGAGCGGCTTTTAGGAGAGCCGCTTGCTAGCGTATTTTGCAGTGATGGTTTGACTTCTTCGTCCCAGGTCAACATAGATGTTTCCAATAGCTTTGGATTATGAAAGCAGCGATAAAAAATGAAAAGTTATTCATTGAAATCGCTGAAGTGAGTGTTGTTCAATTACATCGAAATGTGCGCGGCAGAAGTTCTGCAGCGCACATGTTTTTTATTGACAAGCTTCGCAGCCTGGATCGTCGATTGCGCAGAACTTGATGTCGGTTGCTGGTGTTGCGCTCAACTGTGCATGCGCTGTGGCCGCCGCTGCGTCCATGGCGTTCATGCTGCCGCTGTCATCTGTGTTGCCTGATGCTACAGCGTTGAGCTTGCCGGCTTTGACTGTCGATTTTTCTGCGTGCGTGGCGCCCATGGTGCGCAAGTAGTAAGTCGTTTTCAAGCCGCGCAACCAAGCCAGTTTGTAGGTGTCGTCGAGCTTCTTGCCTGAGGCGCCAGCCATGTAAATGTTCAGCGACTGCGCTTGGTCAATCCATTTCTGGCGACGCGAAGCAGCTTCAACCAGCCAAGTGGCATCAACCTCGAAAGCCGTGGCGTAAAGCGCTTTGATTTCTTGTGGCACACGGTCGATCGGGCGCAGTGAGCCGTCAAAGTGTTTCAGGTCAACCACCATCACGTCGTCCCACAGGCCTAGGCGCTTCAGATCACGCACTAGGTAGCCATTGATGACCGTGAACTCGCCGGACAAGTTGGACTTGACCGAGAGGTTGCCAAAGCAAGGCTCGATGCAAGCGTCAACGCCAATGATGTTGGAGATCGTGGCGGTCGGCGCAATGGCAACGCAGTTCGAATTGCGCATGCCGTCGACGGCGATTTTTCTCCGCAGCGCATCCCAGTCGAGAGTGACTGAGCGGTCGACTTCAATGTAGCCACCACGCTCTTTGGCGAGCATGTCAAGGGTGTCGAGTGGCAAGATGCCTTGGTCCCAGAGTGAGCCTTTGTAGCTGGCGTATTTACCACGCTCTTTGGCCAGCTCGGTCGAGGCCCAGTAGGCGTGGTAGCAGACGGCTTCCATTGATTTGTCAGCGAAATCAACGGCCGCGTCACTGGCGTAGGGTGTGCGCAATTCGTACAGGCAATCTTGGAATCCCATAATGCCCAGACCGACTGGACGGTGGCGCATATTGGAGTCGCGGGCTTTTTTGACAGCGTAGTAATTGATGTCAATCACGTTGTCTAGCATGCGCATGGCGGTCGTGATGGTTTTCTTGAGCTTGTCATGGTCGAGCTCTTTGGTACCGTCGGCAGCGATTTTAAGGTGTTGTACCAGATTGACCGAGCCGAGGTTGCACACAGCGGTTTCGGTGTCGCTGGTATTCAGCGTGATCTCAGTGCAGAGGTTCGAGGAGTGAACCACGCCACAGTGCTGTTGTGGCGAGCGCACATTGCAGGCGTCCTTGAAGGTGATCCATGGATGACCGGTTTCGAACAGCATTGAGAGCATCTTGCGCCACATGTCGATGGCTTGGAGCTTGCGTGCCGGCTTGATCTCACCACGCTCTGCTCGTGCTTCGTAGGCGGTGTAGGCCTTTTCGAACTCGATACCGTACTTGTCGTGCAGGTCCGGTGTGTCGTTGGGCGAGAAAAGTGTCCAGCTGCCTTTTTCCATGACGCGGCGCATGAACAGATCTGGAATCCAGTTGGCTGTGTTCATGTCGTGCGTGCGGCGGCGGTCGTCGCCCGTGTTTTTGCGCAATTCGAGAAACTCTTCAATATCCAAGTGCCAAGTTTCCAGATATGCGCAGACGGCACCCTTGCGTTTGCCGCCTTGGTTGACAGCTACAGCGGTGTCGTTGACGACTTTGAGGAAAGGCACAACTCCTTGTGACTCGCCGTTGGTGCCCTTGATGTGGGCACCCAGTGCGCGCACGGGTGTCCAGTCATTGCCCAGACCGCCAGCAAACTTCGACAGCAAAGCGTTTTCTTTGATCGCGTCGTAAATGCCGCCAAGGTCGTCGGCGACCGTGGTCAGGTAGCAAGACGACAACTGCGAGCGCAATGTGCCAGCATTGAAGAGCGTCGGCGTGCTGGACATAAAGTCGAACGAGGACATGATTTCGTAGAACTCGATGGCTCGGCCTTCGCGGTCGATTTCATCGAGTGACAAGCCCATCGCAACGCGCATGAAAAAGGCTTGTGGCAGTTCGATGCGCTGCTTGCGAACGTGCAGGAAGTAACGGTCAAACAGTGTTTGTAGGCCAAGGTAGTCAAACTGCATGTCGCGCTCTGGCTTGAGCGCAGCGCCGAGGCGGGCCAAGTCAAATTGCAGCAGTTTTTCGTCGAGCAGTTCGTTGTCGACGCCCTTTTGGATGAATTTTGGGAAGTACTCGGCGTAGCGCGTGCTCATGGCTTCGTGTGCGACCTCTTCACCCAGCACTTCACGGCGAATCGTGTGTAGCAATAGGCGGGCTGTCGCGTAGGTGTAATCCGGGTCTTTTTCGATCAGCGTACGAGCTGCCAAGATGGAGGCTTTGTAGACCTCGTCTATGGGTACGCCGTCGTACAGGTTGCGCATAGTCTCCGAGACGATCGGGTCTGGCTTGACTTCAGCGCCCAGACCGGCGCAAGAAGCTTCAATCAGGGCTTGCAGCTGAGCGATGTCGAGTGCGACTTTTTTGCCGCCATCAATGACATGCAGCGAATGCACTGCCGGCATTTGATGAGCGCTTTGCTGGGCACGTTCTTGTGTGCGTTTTTCGCGGTAAAGCACGTACGCTCTGGCGATTTCATGGTGGCCACCGCGCATCAGACCCAGTTCGACGTTGTCTTGCACGTCTTCAATATGAAAGGTGCCGCCCCCTGGACGCGAGCGCATCAAAGCGCGTATCACAGCTTGGGTTAAGCCGTCGACGGTTTCACGAACGCTGGCTGACGCTGCACCTTGGGTACCATGCACGGCCAAAAAGGCCTTCATCATGGCGACAGCGATTTTGTTCGGCTCAAAAGGCACTACAGCGCCATTGCGGCGAATGATTTGGTACTGGCTGTAAGGGGTGGGTTGCGCTTGCGTGTCTGAGCTCAGATGCGCCGCGGCCAAACTGGCCGGCGAGTTAGTGGTGTGGATGCTGGTTTGCATAGATTTCCTCGGGTGAATTATTTACAGGTGTTCGTAGAAGACTGGCAGGCTAAGACTGTTGCGGAAGTTGCGTCACCGCGGAAGGTCGTTTTCCTGAAAATTTATGGGGTCGATCAACAAGTCGAATCGCATTAATCAATTTAAGTCCACACACTATATCTAGTGTCTAAACTTAATTCAAGCACTACATGTAGTGTTTTTAGATTTTTTGATGAAGGGTCTGATTGTAGCGATCGAGACGCTTGGATAAGGAAAAACCCGCGCTTTGGCAGTGGCTTAATTTGGCACGCTATCGGCGACATGTGCTGGAAAGCTGGCAGCTCCTAAGCCGAGTGAGCGGCGCAAGTTTAGCCAGTCGAAGCTGGCGCCTGGGTCTTGCTTGCGTCCGGGGGCAATGTGCTCATGACCAGCCACCTGACGAATGGGGTAGGTCTCTAGCAAGGCGGCCGACAGGCTATTCAGCGTTTCGTACTGGGCGTTCTCAAAAATCAGTCCTTCCAGACCTTCGAGTTCAATGCCGACCGAGTAGTCATTGCAGTTGGCTTTGCCGCGATAAGTTGATTCACCGGCGTGCCAGGCGCGGTCGTTGCAGCTGACAAACTGCCAGAGCTGGCCATCTCGGGTGATGAAAAAATGTGCAGAGACTTTCAGGTCACGGATGCTGCTGAAGTAGTCGTGCGCGTTCCAATCCAGCTGATTTGTGAACAGACGCTGTACCTGACCTGTGCCGTAGTTGCCCGGTGGCAGACTGATGGAGTGGATGACGATCAGGTCTGGAACTACGTCCGTCGGCCGAGGACCGAAATTCGGAGAATCCAAGCGCCTTGCGAAGCGGTACCAGCCGTCTTTCCACAATGGCAACGCTTTTGTCGACACGGCTAACTTCGGCATCAGCCTTCAGCCTGACGACGGTGTGCTTCACTGCAGTAGACGCCGCGGCCATTGGTCAGCGCCTCGGTTCTTGGCAAATGGACTGAGCAGACGTCGCAGGCAACGATCTCGGTGGTGGTAGGCAATTGACGTGGGCGCCCTTGGGTTTTTGGTTTTTGCTGGCGCGCTTTTTCTGTGAGGGCTGATCGTCGTTTGCCCTGCCATAGCCAGATCACAGCGATCGTGAGGCCAAAAATCAACAGGTATTTCATAGTCGGTGCAGCACCACTTCAAGAACAAAACGCGAGCCGGCATAACCGAGTAGTAGCAAGCCCGACCCTAGATAAAGAACGTTGCGCGCCTTGCGGCCTCGCCAGCCCAGCCGTGCCCGACCCATGAGCAAACCGGCAAAGGTCAGCCAAGCCAAGACTGAAAAAATAGTTTTGTGATTCCACAATGGGCCTAAGTGCGGTCCATACAGCGTCTCAGCAAAAAACCAGCCTGCCAGCAACGAGGCGGTCAGCAAGATAAATCCCGCTTCTACAAAGCGGAAGGTCAGTCGCTCCAGTGTCAGCAAGGGCACACCTGAGTCGTTCGGGTGAGCTGAGCGCATGGAGCGCTCTGACCGGCTCATCAGCCAGCCGTGGACCAACGCAGATGCGAAGAGACCGTAAGAGGCAATGCCCAATGCCCAGTGCAAAGGCAACCAAGGCGATGCGATACGGTGGTAACTGGTGCCCGGAAACACCAACGCCAACATGACCGCCGCAGCACCCACGGCGGCCAGCGCCCAGCGTGCTTTGAGCTGAGGAATGAGACCGCTTTCAATCGAATAGATGGTCACGACCAGCCAGACCGTTGTTGACAAAGCCGGTGCAAAACCAAAACGCGGGGGGTGCCCAAAGAGACCTTCTGCCAGCGCCATCGCGTGCAGTAGCCACGCGCACAACAACCATCCGCGTGCGACGGTCGTACTCAGTCGCTGGCTGAGCAACGCCAGAACAGCATATAAAAGCGCGGCACCAATGGCACTCACCAAGCCAAACCACGCGCTGAAAGCTAAAATCATGGCGACAGTTTATCCCTTCCCCGCTTGTTTTAATTAACCCTTGCTCCATGCGTGGAGTCGTCACATGGCCTCAGCCCTCACCGACAAACTCTCCCGCCTCGTCAAGGAAATGCGTGGCCAGGCCCGTATCACCGAGTCGAACGTGCAGGACATGCTGCGCGAAGTGCGTATGGCTTTGCTCGAGGCCGACGTGGCCTTGCCCGTGGTGCGCGACTTTGTCGCCCGCGTCAAGGACAAAGCCTTGGGCCAAGAAGTCATGGGTTCGCTGTCACCGGGCCAAGCCTTGGTCGGCATCGTCAACCGCGAACTCGCCGCGACCATGGGCGAAGGCGTCAGCGACATCAATCTGGCAGCACAACCACCGGCCGTGATTTTGATGGCCGGTCTGCAAGGCGCGGGTAAAACCACCACCACCGCCAAGCTGGCCAAACACCTGATTGAAAAGCGCAAGAAAAAAGTGCTGACGGTGTCGGGCGACGTGTATCGTCCGGCTGCGATCGAGCAGCTTAAAACCGTCACCCAGCAGGCGGGCGCCGAATGGTTCCCCAGCTCGCCAGATCAAAAGCCGGTGGACATCGCCCGTGCTGCGCTGGATTACGCGCGCCGGCATTTCTTCGATGTGCTGCTGGTCGACACCGCAGGCCGCTTGGCCATTGATGAAGCGCTGATGAGCGAGATCAAGGAATTGCATGCGGTGTTGCAACCGGTCGAGACCTTGTTCGTGGTCGACGCCATGCAGGGTCAAGATGCGATCAACACCGCCAAGGCCTTCAAGGATGCGCTGCCTTTGACAGGCATCATCCTGACCAAGACCGACGGCGACTCGCGCGGTGGTGCCGCTTTGAGCGTGCGTCAAATCACCGGCGCACCGATCAAGTTTTCGGGTACCAGCGAAAAGCTGGACGGCTTAGAGGTCTTTGACGCCGAGCGTCATGCTGGCCGCATTCTGGGCATGGGCGACATCTTGGCGCTGGTGGAGCAAGTCACCGCCGGGGTCGACGTGGCGGCGGCGCAAAAGCTCGCCGCCAAGCTGAAAAGCGGCAGCGGTTTTGACCTAGACGATTTTTTAAGTCAGCTGCAGCAGATGAAAAACATGGGCGGTCTGTCTAGCTTGATGGACAAACTGCCGGCGCAGATGGCTGCGAAGGCGGGTCAGATGGACATGGACAAGGCTGAAAAAGACATTCGCCGCAAGGAAGGCATCATTCAAAGCATGACGCCCCTGGAGCGTCGTAAGCCGGAACTCATCAAGGCCACCCGCAAGCGCCGCATCGCTGCGGGCTCAGGCGTACATGTTCAAGAAGTCAACCGCTTGCTCAATGAATTCGAGCAAATGCAGGGCATGATGAAGAAGATGAAGGGCAGCGGCATGATGAAAATGATGAAGCGGATGGGCGGAATGAAAGGCTTGGGCGGCATGCCCAAGTTCTAGCCTTTCACATTCGACTTCAAGCGGCTCGAAGACCCAGCGCCAGTGGCTGACGGGCATGCAACCAAGCCCGACGCAACACGGCCGGTGCACGCGACTCTTCTGGGATCAACAAGTAGCCATGGGCTTGCAAAGTGGCGCCCATGCCGACTTGGCTGCTCAACACCGTCATCGGTATCGCCAGCAGCAGCGGCAGACCGACCGGCAGCAACCAGACCAAGGCGCTCGGATCGACGATGGCCAAGAGCACTGCCAAGAGACTCACCAACGCGGTTTGCGGTGCAAAGTGCTCAGCGGCATGTCGCCACGGGACGGCGTTGGCTTCACGCGGAGGTGATTTCCAGTCGAGTTGGATGCCGGTGATGGCTGCCACCACAAAGATCGAATGCGCCACCATCCGAATGGGTGCCTGCAGTAAGGCCACGACGGTTTCTAGGAAGCCGCTGCGCAGCAAAGCCAGACTGCCGCCATAAAGATGTTGTTCTCGGCGCAGCAGTATCGACAGCAGACCCAACACACGCGGCATGAACAACATGCACAGCGTCCAGACCCACAAGGCAATCAGTTCTGGCGGTAGTGTCGCCCAGTCTGCGACCAGTGGTGAGTCCATCATCCACAAGGCCGTGCCTAGCGACAAAAAGCACAACCACAGCGGGGCCGACAGATAAGCCATCGCGCCGGTGCCGAACATCGAGCGGTGCACCGGGTGGATACCGGGTTCAGCGATCAAGCGGGAATTTTGCAAATTGCCTTGGCACCAGCGGCGGTCACGCTGCAACTCAGCCAGCAGATCAGGCGGTTGCTGTTCGTAACTGCCGACCAGGTCCGCTACCAACCAGACGTGAAAACCGGCGCGGCGCATCAGCGCGGCTTCAACGAAGTCGTGTGACATGATGCTGCCCGACAAGCCGCCCGTACCCTTGATGCGTGCCAGTGCACAGTGCTGCATAAACGGTTCAATGCGGATGATGGCGTTGTGCCCCCAATAGTGCGAATCGCCCATTTGCCAGAACTGCATGCCGAGCGTGAACAACCGGCCCGTCACGCGGGAGGCGAACTGCTGCGTGCGGGCATGCAGCGTCACATGGCCAATGGCTTGCGTGGCGGTCTGGATGATGCCGGCGGTCGGGTTGGCTTCCATCAGCTTGACCATGGACACCAAGCAATCACCGCTCATGACGCTGTCGGCGTCGAGCACCACCATGTAGCGGTAGTCTTTGCCCCAGCGGCGGCAAAAGTCCGCGACATTGCCGGCCTTGCGGTCGGTGCGGCGCTTGCGCAGTCGGTAATACACCTCAATTTGTGGCTGATCGGGACGTGCAGCCAGCTGAGCGCGCAGATCTTCCCAAGCCGCACGTTCGGCTTTTTGTGTCTCTGGGTGGTTGGTGTCGGACAGCACAAACACGTCGAAGGCCCCGACATGGCCGGTGCTGGAGACAGACTCGCAGGTGGCGCGCAGACCCGCAAACACGCTGTGCACATCTTCGTTGCAGATCGGCATGATGATGGCCGTTCGGGTCGTCGGGTCTAGCGTCTGGTGCTGGACTTTTTTGGCCGATAGTGAATGCGCATCACCGCGCAACGTGACGTAAAAGCCCATCATCGCAGTCATGAAGCCGGTCACCACCCAAGCCGACAGCAAGGTGAACAGCGCGAGTTGGCTGTATTGCATCCAAGCGCTTTCGTAGGCCGGCTGCATGTTGGAAAACAAGTGTGCCGCCAGCGCGGTGCTGATCACCGTGAGCAAGACAAACACCGTGCGCCGGCGCAGCGCTGCTTGCTGCCAAGGTGCGAGTTCAGCGCCTACCGGCGTTGTCGCTGATGCGGGACGCATGCCCTTTAGAGGGTGCAGTGCCGTGGTGCGCACGCTGTTCCAAAAACCGCGCCATGGCCGTGGCGTCATGCTGCCGCGGTGCACTGGCGGGGCTGTCACGGAATTGGGATGGCGTTCCTCGCGCAGCTGGCTGCCTTGCCCATGAGCGTTCAAGCGGTTTAAAAGTGTTTGCATGGCATGACTAGGGCAAAGCCCGTGCCAGTCAGAAAACTTCCTTTTTAATCAAGGACTTGAGAGGAATTTGTCCGAAATTTGGCGACTGGGATACAAAAAACCGCTGGTTTACCCTTATTTTTGTCGCCAGTCAGCGACAAGCTACAACGGCAAGTCTGGCGTTCGATGAATTCGTCTTTTAAATCAAGCACTTGGCTGTGTCGCTATCAAGCGACAGGTTCTGACGGTGATTGCCCCGAGTCGGTCTTGAAGTGTCCAGAGGTCAGTCCGTGTTTTTGCATCAGGCGGTAAAACTCGGTGCGATTCCGGTCGGCCAAGCGGGCGGCATCGGCCACATTCCCGTCGGTCAGCTTCAGCAGGCCCACCAAGTAGTCGCGTTCAAAACGCTGGCGTGCGTCGGCCAGGCTCAGCACTTGCATGCTCGGTGAGCGCAGGGCGCGTTGCATCAGCGCGAGAGAAATCAGCGGCGTGGTCGACAGCGCGCAGACCTGCTCAACGACGTTGTGCAACTGCCGCACATTGCCCGGCCAGGCGGCCGTGCTCAAGGCCTTCAGGGCTTCAGGCGCGAAACCGCTGAGGCGCTTGCTGTACTTTTGCGCCAGCTTCAAGAGAAAGTGATTCGCCAGCAAGGGAATGTCTTCACGCCGGTCAGCCAGCGGTGGCAGCGTCAAGGTCACGACATTCAGGCGGTAATACAGATCAGCGCGGAACAGGCCTTCGGCCATGGCTGTGTCCAGGTCGTGGTGCGTGGCCGAGATGATCCGCACGTCTACCGGGATCGATTGGCTAGATCCGAGAGGGCGAACCACGCGCTCTTGCAGCACGCGCAGCAGCTTGACTTGCAGGGCTGGCGGCATATCGCCGATTTCGTCGAGCAGCAGCGTGCCCCCGTCAGCCGCTTGGAATAAACCTTTGTGGTTGGCCACGGCATCGGTGAAGGCCCCCTTCATGTGGCCGAACAGTTCGGACTCCAGCAAGGCTTCTGGAATCGCGCCGCAATTGACCGCCACAAAGGGCTTGTTGGCGCGGGCGCTGGCTTGGTGAATCGATTGCGCCAGCAGTTCTTTGCCAGTGCCACTTTCGCCGCGAATCAGCACGCTGGCATCGGTCTGCGCCACCATGCGCGCTTCCGCTAAGGCTTCTGCCATGCGGTTCGAGCGGCTGATGATGCCGCTTTGCCAGACGCTGCTGCCTGCGCTGGCCGGGGTGTCGCCGGGCGCGCTGAGTTCTAGCGCTTGGGCGATCTTGTCGAGCAAGGCCCTGCCATCAAACGGTTTTGTGAGGTAGGTGAAAACGCCGCGCTCAGTGGCTTGCACCGCGTCAGGAATAGTGCCGTGTGCGGTCAGCAAAATCACCGGCAGCGAAGGGTGCAGCAGCCGCACTTCGTCAAACAACGCCAGCCCGTCACGGCCGGGCAGTTGCACATCGCTCAGCAGCAGATGTGGTCTTTCAATCTGCAGCTGCGTCAGCGCGGCTTCCGCCGAGGTGGCGGTGCTGACGCGGTAACCGGCTGCGTTCAGGCGCAGCGTGAGCAAGCGCAGCATGTCGGGGTCGTCGTCAACCACCAGCACATGAGCTGCTGTTTTCAGGGCATCGACGTTGGCTGATGCATCAGAATTTTTGTTCATGGCTGCAGGCTGGTGCTGCGCGGCTTGTTTTGCACCGGCGCCGGCCGGTTGCCCAAGCTGCGTTCAATGGCGACCAGCGCTTCAAGTCGCTCGGTGGTTTGGTCCAGCCGGCGCTGCAGCTCGCGAACTTGCTGCTGTTGTAACTCGATCTGGTCTTCAGCCCGACGTTGCTCGGTGTAGCGCGCCGCCAGCAGGCGCGCCAGCGGGTGCAGCGCTTGCGCAGCTTCAGTGTTGTTGCCGAGCACGA
Source organism: Comamonadaceae bacterium (assembly GCA_947450695.1). Taxonomy (GTDB): domain Bacteria; phylum Pseudomonadota; class Gammaproteobacteria; order Burkholderiales; family Burkholderiaceae_C; genus Polaromonas. The sequence continues at coordinate 2,336 of CANFWV010000008.1, read as the reverse complement.
TCGCTACCGTGTCTTGCGCCCGGATCAAGGCCGGCAATTGTCGCAACTGCACCAGTGCCAGCGAGAGCTTCAACTGTTCCTTCGGCTCTGTCATGGGGGTCAGGCGCGTAACTTCATGAGACAGTTCAGTGCTTGGCATGATCCGCACGCGGTCTGCGTAGTCGAGCACGGCGATGACCTGTTTGGGCTGACTGGTGCTGTCGGGCTGCGTGAGTCGGTTGACTGGCACCGTCACGCTCGGCACGGCAACGCTGACCATTGTGACGTTTTCACTGGCGGGTGTTGCCACCAAGTCGCGCGATGTCAGCGCACAGCCGCTGAACCACAGCACAGCAGAAAGGCTGAAAATGCGTGTCGTTGAGCTGAGCGGCAGGCGAACGAATTCAAGAGACATGGGCATAGGGAATTTCAATTCTGAAGTGCGCACCAGGCTGCTCGGGTAACAACTCGATCCGGCCGCCGTGCGCGGCAATGTATTCATGCACGATGGACAGGCCAATACCGCTGCCGCGCATGGCACCAGCCGGTTGACGTTCGCCGCGGAAAAAGGGCTCGAAAATACGCAGACGGTCGGCCTCGGCAACACCGCTGCCTTCGTCGTCGATCTGAATCAGAGTCAGTCCTGGGCGCGCTCCCAAGGTGATGCGGATCAAACCGCCGGCTGGCGAAAAGCGGATCGCATTGGAGAGAAGATTGCCCAGTGCCATCCCAATTTTTTCAGCGTCAATTTCAAGCCATAGAGGTGCGCCAGTGGGCTTGTCGCTTTCAACTGTCACGTGCAGTTCGCGCGCACGCCACTGCAGCTGTTGCGCTTCGACTTGTGCTTCCACCAGGTGCAGCAGATCGACACGTTGCCGATGCAATTGGCGTGCTTCAAACGCTGCGGCATTGAAGCGCAGCAAGTCTTCGATCTGGCCTTGCAGCACGCCGGCGTTGTGGCCCAAGATTTGCACAATTTCGCGTTGGTCTTCGCTCAGCACGCCGCCGACGCCGTCTTGCAGCAAGGAAACGCCTTCTCGCAGGGACGCCAGCGGGGTCTTGAGTTCGTGCGAAATGTGGCGTAAAAAACGCGCCTTGTCTGCCTCCAGCTCGACCAGTCGCAGCCGCAACCAATTCAGCCGTTCGCCAATCAGGGCCAAGTCGGCCGGTCCGTCAATCGCAATGCTGGCGTCGAGCCGGTTTTCACCTAAGCCAACGATGGCCTGCTCAAGGCGTTTGAGCGGGCGGGTGAACCAGATACTGAAGGTCAGCGCCATGGCGACGGCCAGTGCAATCGCCCAGCTGACTTGTTGCGTCATGCGTTGTCGGCTGGCTTCGAGTTGGCCCACCAAGGCCTGATTTTGGTTTTGCAGCGTTTGCCGAACCTGCTGCGCGATGGCCACATTCACCCCGTCCAGCGCACGAAATACTTGCATCAGTTGACGGTCGCGGTCCAGCGCTGTTTCTGGCGGACCGCTGAGCAGCCGCGCAATGCTCTGCATGTGCTGACGCCAACGCTGCGCAGCGGCGAAGGATGCGCCTTCGCGAGCCAGTACGTCGATGGTTTTTCCCGCATCTTCTGCTTCCTCGCGGAATCGATCGCGCAAGCCTCTGTCGTCGAGCACCACCGATTGCCGTGAACTGCGTTCCATGGACATACTGCGCTCGGCCAAAGATTGCGCCTCGGCACTCAGCTCTAGCGCACGGATACCGCTGTCACGGCTTTGCCGAGTCAACTCTTCCAGCGTGAAAACCGCCCTGAGCGAGGCAGCCCCCAACAGCGCTGCGACCAGCAAAAAGGCCATCACCAGCAGTTGCCTGAAAGAAAAGCGCTGCAGCAAGCGGCTTCGGGTGAGACGCGACAGGGCTGTCGCATTCGCTGGCGTCGATAACGGACCCGAGGGCGGCGTTTCGCCCATCAAACGGCCATGCTGACGTCTTCTGTAGTCAACACTTCACCGCGCAATGAACGTTGCATGGCTTCAGTGATTTTGATGTCGACCATCTGACCGACCAAACGCGCTGGGCCTTTGAAATTGACGACCCTGTTGCACTCGGTTCGGCCCATCAGTTCGGTGGCGTCTTTGCGCGACGTGCCCTCGACCAAAATGCGCTGGACGGTGCCGTGGCGACTGGCGCTGATGGCGCGCACATTGTTGTCAATGGCGGTTTGCAGCTCGTGCAAGCGGCGCAGCTTGACCTCGTGCGGCGTATCGTCATGCAACGTGGCGGCGGGTGTGCCTGGGCGTGGGCTGAAGATAAAGCTGAACGAGGTGTCGTAGCCGACGTCGTCAATCAGCTTCATCATCTTGCCGAAGTCTTCTTCCGTCTCGCCCGGAAAACCGACGATGAAGTCG
>CANFWV010000007.1 GCA_947450695.1 Comamonadaceae bacterium | reverse complement strand
GGCGCTGGTGCAGGAGTTGGCGCTGGCGCTGGTGCAGGAGTTGGCGCTGGCGCTGGTGCAGGAGTTGGCGCTGGCGCTGGTGCAGGAGTTGGCGCTGGCGCTGGTGCAGGAGTTGGCGCTGGAGTTGCGGTTGGAGTGAGCGACTTCAGAATTGGTTCTCCATCCCCCATCGACCAAATGGAATCGGTCTCCCATGCCTGAGTAACAAAGCCTAGGGTCGGGTCTGTGAAGTTCTGTAGATTCGCCATCTCGGCACTGGTCATGCCTTTGCTACCGGCATAGGCTGTCGCCGGTCCCACATCGGTATTCCAGAACGTATTAGAAATAACGCCACCCGCAGAAGTCCCCGCAATTCCGTCGACGCTGTCAGCTGACGCACCCGATGCGTAACTGTTGGTGATGTTGCCCGTCGTCGTGCCAACCAAGCCACCGCCAGCAATGGCATCGACGGTTCCCGCGGCGTAGCTGTTGTCAATGTTGCCGGTTGTCGTGCCGGCCAGACCGCCGGTGCCCGCACCGCCATTGACATCTCCTAGTGCGAAGCTTTCGCTGATGTTGCCGGTGGTTGTACCGGCTAATCCACCGGCACCTGCCGCACCGTCGACGGCGGTGACGTCGCCCAGCGAATAGCTTCGGGTTATGTCGCCGGTGCTTGTCCCTGCCAAGCCACCGCTGCCCGCCGCACCGTCGACATTTCCCCAGGCGTAGCTGTCGCTGATAGTCCCAGTCGTGATGGTGCCAACCAGACCTCCGCTCCCGGCTGCGCCAGTGACGTTGCCGGTGGCATAGCTGAAACTGATGGGGCCGGTTGTTGTCGTGCCGACGAGACCACCGCTACCGGCCGCTCCGTCAACGTTGCCTGTCGCGTAGCTGTTGCTGACCGCGCCTGAGGTCAAAGCACCCACCAATCCACCACTGGCGGCACCGCCGGTAACGTTGCCCGTGGCGTGGCTGTTGGTGATATTGCCGGTGGTCATGGCTCCGACCAAACCGCCGGTACCGGCTGAGCGAACCGCGCCGATCATGCCCATGACTTCACCCGTGGCGTAACTATTGCTGATATTTCCGCCGGTTTGCGCACCCAGTAAACCACCAGTGCCGGCGCCGCCAGTGACATTTCCCGTCGCATAACTATCGCTGATGTTGCCCAAGGTGCTAGACCCAATCAACCCACCCGTACCGGCCCCGCCGCTGACGCTGCCCGTGTTGAAGCTGTTGCTGACGCTGCCCGTCGTATTACTCCCTAGCAAGCCGCCAGTCCCAGCACCACCAGTGATACTGCCGCCAAGTAGCCCGATATCGCGGATCGCGCTGTCGCCTCGGGCCGCGCCAAACAGCCCAATATCTGCAATACCGGGCCGATAGATGGTGAGGCCGCTCACTGTGTGGCCGAGACCTGCGAAGGTGCCTGTGAATGAGGCCGCGACGTCACCTATAGACGTGAAACCTGCGGATGAACCCCAGCCAGATATGGAGCCCGTGATGGATGCATCGATATCGCTGCCGAGCGCAAAATTTCTACCAGTGTTGGTACTGAGTGCCATGCCTTGGAGGGTCAGCGGGTCTGAATTGGCGACGCTGGCATCTGACAGTTGCCCAAGACTCGTGACGACGGTGTAAGTCTTGGTGACCCCATCGTTGCCGAGCTTGGTGCTGAGGTTGTCCCCTGCGGCGAGGCTGATGACGGCATTGACAGCATAGTCGCTGGTGTTGCTGGACGCGAGCGCTCCTTGACCATATTCGAGCGCGAGGCTGGCACTGCCTGAGCCGGTCAGTTTTGCGTTGATGTTGATGTTATTTTCTGCGCTCAGCGTCAGTTTGTGAGCATTCCAAGCGACCACATCGTTGACGTTCACATCACCGGAGCCCGTGCCCCCTCCGACAGTGCCTGCCGTGCTTCGAACAGTGAAGTTGGTGCTGGCCAGCGCCGCCGAGACTGCCGCGCCCGTCATGTCACCGCCGCTGGCCGCGATGGAGAAATCGACCGGGTCAACCAGCCAGGTTCCAGTTTTGCCTGCACTGGCAGCGGTGCTGACTTTGGCGTCATCTTTAACGATTACCCGAGCTGCGGAGGTTTCGATGAAGCCGCCGCTGCCTGTTTGGGGTGCACTGGCGTCAAGCGAGCCGCCCACATGCACCGTTCCTGCCGCCATACCGGCCAATAAAACGATGTTGCCTTCATGCTCCGCGACGGTCTGCGCCCGAACCAGCCCAGTGTTGTTCACGACGCTGGATTGCAAGCTGTTCTTGGCGCCTGCGCTCATGATCAAACTTCCACCATCGGCCTGAATCAGCCCGCCGTTGTCGACGAGCGACTTGAGCAGACCTTGATCAACCTGCATGCCCACCAAGTGATTGTCACTAAAGGTCAGCGTGATGCTGCTACCAGCGCCCAGCGCGACTGCTCCAAGTGGCGCGCTGATGCTGCCTTGGTTGATGACGTTGTTGCCGAGCAAGGCGACATAGCCGCCACTGGCAACACTGATCGTGCCGTTATTGAGAACGCTGGCAGTGCTGTTGCCACTGAAAACGCGGCTTGCACTGCCTAGATTTGCATCGTTCATTTCCAATGTGGACACCACCAGCCCGCCGACATTGATCTGGGCTCCCTGGCCGAATAGCACGCCGTTGGGGTTGATCAAGTAGACCTGGCCGTTGGCATTCAGGTGCCCTAGGATTTGGCTGCCATTGGTGTCGTAAATCCGGTTGACGGCAATCGCCGAAGCCGAGGGTTGCACAAAGTTGACGGTCTCCTGCGCTCCGATATTGAAGATTTTCCAGTTCAGCGAGAGATTTTGCGATGACTGATGGATCGTCGTGGTGCTGCCTGTTTGGGCGATGCTGCCAGCCCCTGCCGCAACTTCGCCCCCACTCGGTCCCGCCTGAGCCAGCGTGAAAACGAGTGACAAGGCTGTGACCAGCCATGTTTGACTTGCCGACTTGCCGGGGCCTTTGCTCGATTCAGCCACCGCCACCCAAGCTTGGTTGACTTGACTCCAAACGAGGCGATAAAAATGATTCAGTGAAGCGTGCTGCATAAACGGACTCTGTTGATGGGCAGAGTCCGCTGCAGCCGGGAGTCCCTCAATGATATCTGTTCGTCAGAACGGGCATGCAGTGGAGTTTTCAGCTTAAATTATGGTTACAAACGTTTATTTTTGTAGCTTTAAGGTTATTGTTTAAATTATATAGTTCTAATGATTTTAGTTTTTAAATTTATTAAATAATTGAAATATGAATTTGGTCGCACGCGATTCAGCAAATACACGCTGCGACTGACAGTGAATAGCAGGCTCCAGCAGTTTTATGCGGGTCTATGGTCAGGGCTTGACCTGAGACCGCAACGCTGCAGCCACTGAAGGGCTGGCGTCATCTTGCGTGGTGTCGACACGACGGGCGCCGTCAAAACGTCGGTTCCAATAGGTAGCAGCCAGACTCTCAACGCGCACTTCAGCGCCAGGCTTTGGTGAATGTATGAACTTGCCGTCACCGATGTAAATGCCGACATGGCTGAAGGCTCGGCGCATGGTGTTGAAAAAAACCAAGTCGCCCGGAACCAAGTCTTTTTTCTCGATATTTTGCGTGGCTGCCGCCTGTTGCTCAGCGCGGCGAGGCAGGACCAGTCCGATGGTTTGTTCGAAAATGGCTTTGACGAAGCCACTGCAATCAAAGCCGGTTTCCACCGTGTTCCCCCCGCGATGGTAAGGAACCCCAAGGAATCCGATGGCGTTAACCACAAGCTCGGAGGCTTTCAGGCTCACGTGTTGCCGAGCCTGCTCGATTTTTGACAGCAGTCCTTTGTCAGCCAGCCAATTGTCCAGATCATCTGCGGCAGGTGCCGCTTGAGTAACCGTCGTGAGCATAAGGCCCAACACCAAAGTGAGGCATGGAACAACAGAGAACTTGACCGGTCGAAAACGCATCGCTGGAGCTTACTGAAGCTGCGGCTCAGCGTCAAGCTAAAGGTGCTCGTTATGGCGAGCGCAGCGGGGCCATCCAACTTGAAGGGGCGTGGCGATGGACTGCCGCAGCTCTATAAAATGTCCATTGTCCATCCACTTTCGTTAGCCTGTGTGCCAGATCGCTTCAAAGTCTTTTTTCAATATCTTCTCCCCAAGCAGGCCATCACGGCTTTTGCTGGGTTTGTGGCGTCCCGCCAGCGCGGCTGGGTCACCACGGCGCTGATTCGCTGGTTCGTCGGCAAGTACGCTGTCAACATGAGTGAAGCGGCTAACTCAGACATCACCAGCTACCTCTCGTTCAACGACTTTTTCACCCGTGCTTTGAAGCCAAGCGCTAGGCCGCTTGATAGCGCCGCATGGATCTGTCCTGTCGACGGTACCATCAGCCAGTTTGGCCGGATTGAGGATGATCAGATTTTCCAGGCCAAGGGGCATCACTATTCGACCACCGCACTGGTCGGCGGCGATGCGCCATTGGCTGAGCAGTTTCGGCATGGCAGCTTTGCCACGATTTACTTGAGCCCGCGGGATTACCACCGCATTCACATGCCGTGCGATGGTCGCTTGCTGCGCATGATTTATGTGCCGGGCGATCTTTTTTCTGTGAACCCGGTCACCGCGCGCGGCGTGCCAGGTTTGTTTGCCCGCAACGAACGCTTGGTCTGTGTCTTTGAAACGCCTCACGGGGCGATGGTTTTGACCCTGGTTGGTGCGACGATTGTCGGCAGCATGGCCACGGTCTGGCAGCATGGCGTGGTGAACCGCTCGCGTCTAGCTACGGTGCGTGAATGGCATTACGCGGATGCAACGCCACCGGTGACACTGAAAAAAGGTGATGAGATGGGCCGGTTTTTGCTCGGCTCCACCGTGGTGTTGCTGTTCCCGGCCGGGCCTTTGCAGTTCTATCCTGACTGGCAAGCGGGCGGGCCGGTGCAACTGGGGCAAGCCATGGCGAGCGACCAAGGCCGCACATGACAGCGATGGCACTCATCATCAATTGGTTCTCCGGTTGGTGGCGCGTGCTGCATTTGGGCGCTCAAATCTTGGTGCTGGCTTTTTCACCGGGTAGCTACTCGCACAGTAACCGCGTGCTGCTGGCGCGTCACATGGTGCTGGGCACCGCGCCGATTTTAGTTTGGTTCACGCTGCTGTGTGCCCTCATCACGCTGGTGATCACGCGCATTGTGGTCGTCACGGCGCAGAGTTATGGGCTCTCGCAATACGCCTTACAGGTGATTATTCAAGTCCTTGTTTTGGAGCTGATTCCGTTGAGCGCAGCGCTGTTCGTCGCCATGCGCTCGACCATGGCCAGCAGCGCTGAGCTGTCAGACATGCGCCGGCACGGCAAGTTGGATGCCATCACCGCCCAAGGTCGTGACCCGCTGCGACAAGAAGTCATGCCGCGTGTGGTGGCGGGTGTCTTTGCCAGCGTCACGCTGGCGGCGCTGAGCTGTGTGGTCGCGCTGGTGTTGGCGTATGTGGCGGTGTATGGTTTCAATGTGTCGGCATTACCGGTTTACACGCGACTCTTTGGCCAGGTATTTAACCCGGCAGTGACGCTGATATTTGTCTTGAAGACGCTATTTTTTAGCTTGGCCGTGGCGCTCATGCCGATGGCCTCAGCCGTGTTGGATGATGTCCCGGGTGAGGTCCGGCATGGCGCTGAATTGCGTGCGCTAGCGCGTATGTTTGTGGTTATCTTGCTGATCGAAGTGATCTCACTCGTTGGCAACTACTATTGAATTTTGTGTTGATTTTCATTGGATCTGAATGTCATCTTTGAGTGATCCTGAACCCATCCCGCCTACACGCCGCCTTGAACTCAAGGCCATGCTGCTGCTGGCTTTCATGCTGGCACTGCTGCTGAGCTCTGCTGTCTACGTTATGTATGCGCGTGGTGCTTTTGAACGCACGCAAAAACTCGTGCTTGTCAGCGATGACTCCGAAGGCGTGGTGGTCGGCATGGACATGACCTTTGCGGGCTTTGCCATTGGTCGCGTGAGTCGCATTGAATTAGCACCTGACGGCAAGGCGCGCATTCTGGTCGATGTACCACTGAAACAAGCGCACTGGTTGCGTCAATCGAGCGTGTTCACGCTGGTGCGCGGGCTGGTGGGCAACACCAATATTCGTGCTTACAGTGGCATTTTGACCGACCCGGCGCTACCCGACGGTGCCGTACGGGAAGTCTTGCGAGGGGACGCATCTGCAGACATCCCACGCCTGATGTCGGCCGCGCGCGAACTGGTTGAGACAGTCCAAAAGTTGGCCAGCAACGAAGGTGCTTTGGGCGCTAGTCTGGTCAATGTCCAGCTGTTGACCGACAAACTCAAAGGCCCGAGCGGCGCGCTGGGTGTGTTGCTGGGCAATGACGTTGAAGCCAAAAAATTACTGCTCACACTGGAGCGCACCAACACCTTGCTGGCGCGTTTTGACGGGCTAACTTTGCGTGCTGACACACAGGTTTTTGGCCCCGGCGGTTTGATGCCCGAAACCCGCGCCACCATTGTTCAGCTCAACGGCCTGCTGGTCGAGGCCCGCGGCAGCCTGAAGCGGGTTGATGCCGTGCTGGTCGAAGCGCAAGCGGTGGGTGCCAATGCCAAGGTTGCCACAGCAGACCTTGGCACATTGCGTGCTGAGGTCGAGAGCAGTTTGATCAAGGTCGACAGCTTGGTCAATGCGATCAATCGTAGATGGCCGTTTGCCCGCGAGACTGAGGTGAAGTTGCCATGACTGTTTTTTGTTTTCGACTTTTTACCCTTGCGTTCGCTGTCAGTTTATTTCTGTCGGCGTTGTTATTGCAGGGCTGCACCAGCCAGCTAGCCATGCCGGATTGGCAACTCAGCGCCAAGAGCGCCAGCGACCGTTTCGTCACCGCCTACTTGACGGGCAACACGCGCGTCGAGGAGCTTGAATTTACCAAGGCGCGGGAGGCGCTGTCCAGCACCGGCCGTCCGGACGCATTGGCCCGGCTTGAACTGCTACGCTGCGCGACCCGCGTGGCCAGTTTGGTGCTGGAACCGTGTGCCGGCTTTGAGTTGCTGCGCGCAGATGCGTCGGCGGCTGACCAGGTGTATGCCGACTACTTGGCTGGACGCGTCACGGGTCAGCACGTTGCGCTGCTGCCGTCTGCGCAGCAACGCTTGGTCTCGGCTGCGCCCACGGCACAAGCCAGTGTGATGCAGGCCATGGATGACCCGCTGTCACGGCTGGTGAGCGCTGGGGTGCTACTGCGCACGAGCCAAGCCAGTCCGGCCGCCTTGGCGAAAGCTGTAGAGACAGCGTCAGCCCAAGGCTGGCGTCGGCCCTTGCTGGCGTGGCTGGGCGTGCAGGCTTTGCGGGCCGAGCAAGCCGGCGACATGGTCGAGGCCAAACGCTTGCGTCGCCGCATGGAAATCGCCGCGCCATGAGCTACAGCGTTCGTTTGTTTGCCTATGAAGATGTCAGCGAGCTTGACAAGCGCGCAGCAGAAAAACGTTTTTGTGTGGCTTTGAATGAAGCTTTGGGCGATGCTGCGCTGGTGCTGCCGGTGTATTCGATGTACCGCAAACTGGTGGCTGTCTACGGCGAGTCGCCGTCAGCGGATGTCTTGAGCACCGAAGAATTAGAAATCTTCAACCAGTGGCAAGCCGCTGAATCGGCCGCGCTGACGGCGGCCTTGGGTCCGCATCGCTACATGGGCGAAGCGGAGTTTGACATCAGGGCGTGAGGTCGTCGTCACCTTCGTCTAAGCCATCGGCTTGATGCGACGCAGACTCACCAGCCGGCCGCGTGCGGCGGTGTCCTTCTTTGGCTAAGACCTCAACGAAAAACTGCTCTGCACCTTCGACGACAGCCGCGTCGATGCGCGTGATGATTTCTGCCAAATGCACGACTTCAGCGGATTCCTCTGTGCTGCCGAACTTGCAGTCGAAGTCCCAAAAATCCACGCCTGCTGGCAGTGGCACGCGGCGTTGGCGTTTAACGTACTTCCGGATCTCGTGTTTGTGGGCGTCCAGCACGCGGTCCGGGTTTTTGCCTTCGACCTGAAGTTTGTACGTTTTTCTCACGGGCGCCTTTGATTTTGTTTGCTTGCGGACTAGCGCAGAGGGATGCAGTGCAGTGCTTTGCGCCTGCCTGTCGGAAGCCCATGATTATGCGGCCTCAAGCGCCAGTCGGGTCGGCTGGCGCTTAAAATCGCCCCTTTCGCTTTCAGAACGCCCCCTGCATGTCTTTTTCCACACTCGGCTTGTCGCCGACCCTTCTTCGCGCTCTTGCTGGCCTGAACTACACCCAGCCGACGCCGGTGCAAGCGGCCGCCATTCCGCTTATTTTGGCTGGCCGCGATGTGCTGGCATCCGCTGAAACGGGTTCTGGCAAAACGGCTGCCTTTTGCCTGCCGATTTTGCAAATGCTGGCGGCTGTTCCGAGTACTCGGCCCAGGCGGGTGAGGGCGCTGATCTTGGTGCCAACGCGTGAGCTGGCGGTTCAAATTGGCGAGGTCGCACGTCAACTCGCGCTGCAAGTAGCGCCTGAGCTCAAAGTCACTGTCGTCTTTGGCGGGGTTTCGATCAACCCGCAGATGATGGGCTTGCGCAGCGGCACCGACTGGGTGGTGGCGACGCCCGGCCGCCTGCTGGACCTGATTGACCACAACGCGCTTGATTTGTCGGCGGTGCAGACATTGGTGCTGGACGAGGCCGATCGGCTGCTCGATCTCGGCTTTGACGAAGAACTGAAGCGCATTTTGGCCTTGCTGCCCGCCCGCCGGCAAAACCTGTTTTTCTCGGCCACTTTGCCGGCACCGGTACAGGCTCTGGCCGCCAGCTTGCTGCAATCTCCGGCGCGCGTTGAAGTGCTGCCTGTGGTGCTTGAAATCAGCGCCATTGCGCAGCTGGCGATTGAAATCGACAGCAGCCGTCGCACCCAGTTGCTGCGGCACCTGATCACGCAAAGAAAGTGGAGCCGTGTGCTGGTCTTTGTGGCGACCAAACACGCGGCCGAGATGGTGGCCGACAAGCTCCGCAAAGCCGGCTTGGAAGCCGAGCCTTTTCATGGCGAACTGAGTCAAGGCAAGCGCACGCAAGTGCTGCTCGACTTTAAAAATTCAGACGTCAAAGTGGTGATCGCGACCGATGTCGCGGCGCGCGGCTTGGACGTGGCGTTGCTACCGGTGGTGGTTAATTACGACTTGCCGCGCTCGGCCGTGGACTACGTGCACCGCATTGGCCGGACCGGGCGCGCAGGCGAGTCCGGCTTGGCCGTGAGTTTTGTCAGCGCCGCCACCGAAGCGCATTTTCGCTTGATCGAAAAGCGTCAAGGCTTTTGTGTGATGCGTGAGCAGGTGCTCGGTTTTGAGCCGACTGACGTGGCACCGGTGCTGGCCGCCACTGAAAGCCGCAGTGCTGCGGGCGAGTCCACCGGCGGCATCAAAGGCAAGCGGCCCAGCAAGAAAGACAAGCTGCGCGCAGCGGCCTTGCAGGCGACTGGCGAAGACGTCTGAAATCGGTTCAGCGCTGCTGAGCCAACTGCGCTTGCGTCCATCGCACGATGTCAGCCGCGCCCATGGCACCCGGTTGACGGGCGATTTCTTGGCCATTTAAAAACAGCGCCAAGGTTGGAATGCTGCGGATGTTGTAACGTGCCCCCAAATTTTGGGCTTCTTCGGTGTTGACCTTAGCGACCCTTACCTGTGGCTCCAATTGCTGCGCTGCTTGCTCATAGGCTGGTGCCATCTGGAGACAAGGCCCGCACCACGGGGCCCAAAAATCCACCAGCACCGGGATTTGATTGCGCTGCAAGTGCTTGTCAAAAGTCGCTTCAGTCAGTGCCACGGACTTTCCGCGGAACAGCGATTGATGGCATTGTCCGCAGTCGGTCGCCTTGCCCAAGTCGGCCTTGGCGACGCGGTTGGTGGTCTGGCAGTGCGGGCAAACAATGTGCACAGTAGGCGTTGTGGCTTGGGATGTTGGCGTTGTCATGCCCGCTATTTGGGGACACCTCGCTGCGCTTCAAGCCATACGCTGGTGGGCGTTCAGACCCCAATAAATTCTCTCGTGCCTAAGCCCTTTAGAATCGAGCGCCCTGAGGCTTTGCTCGATTTTTAACTTGATTTGTACCCCTTGATCCCATCTGCTACCTCCAACGCGCCAGAAGAACCCGAACTTGTCCAGCAGCCACGCTTGTGGCAAGACGATGGCTGGACCGCGCGGGTGCTGAAAAATGAAGACGATGACGGCTGGGCGGTGGCCATGATCAAAGACGGCGAACCTGAGCCGGCCTTGATCGGGCCTTGGACGATGGGCCGTGACAAGAAAAATCCGAAGCCGTTAGACGTCAACGCTTTCCACACCTTGGTGAAGACCGCGTCTGAATTTGTGCGCCGCCACGAGCAGCAATTGCATGCCTCGCTGCACCAAAGCATCACCGTCATCGCCGGGGCTGCGCGCGTCACGGTGTCGCTGGACATCGTCCCTGACGAAGACAACCCCTACGGCACCCTGAGTGCGCACGATGATGCTGGCGATCTACTGGCTGAAGTGCGTGTGGCAGCGTCTTTCAAACTCAGTCGGAGCAGTGCTATCGCTTGGGCTGACCAGCAATTCAAAAAGCCGGGTTGAGCGTTATGACCCATATGAGGGGCGCAGCCCAGGCCTGTGGCATTGACTTTGGCACGTCCAATTCAACCGTCGGTTGGAGTCGACCGAACCAAGCCGCATTGCTGGCGCTGGAAGGCGACAAGCTGACCTTGCCGTCAGTCGTCTTTTTCCACGCAGAAGACAGCGTGACCAGCTACGGTCGTGCGGCTTTAGCTGACTACCTGAGCGGCGATGAAGGCCGCCTTATGCGGTCTTTGAAAAGCCTGCTCGGCACCTCCTTGATGGACGACTTCACCGAAGTTGCCGGTCGGGTGTTGCTGTTTCGGGAACTGCTGGCGCTCTTTATTGGCGAGCTCAAAAGCCGCGCTGAAAACTCCGCCGGACAAAGCTTCAGCAGCGCGGTGCTCGGGCGTCCAGTTTATTTTGTCGACGACGACCCGCTGGCCGACAAGGTGGCAGAAAACACACTGGCTGACATCGCCCGTGCGGCGGGTCTGCGTCATATCGAGTTTCAGTACGAGCCGATTGCCGCCGCGTTTGATTACGAGTCACAGATCAGCCGCGAAGAGCTGGTGCTGGTGGTCGACATTGGTGGCGGCACCTCGGACTTTGCGCTGGTTCGACTGGGTCCGGAGCGGGCTGGCAAGCTGGAGCGCAAAGACGATATTCTGGCCAGCGGCGGTGTGCACATTGGTGGTACTGACTTTGACAAACACCTCAGCTTGGCCGGCGTGATGCCCCTGCTGGGGCTGGGCAGCCAACTCAAAAGTGGCTTGCAAGTGCCTTCATCACCGTACTTCAATCTGGCCACTTGGCACACCATCAACCAAACCTACACACGCAAGGCCTGGGCGCAGATTGTCGAGGTGACGCGCGAAGGGCGCGAGTCGGACAAGTTGCAAGCCTTGCAAAATTTGGTTCAGCAAAAAGACGGGCATTGGTTGGCGCTGCAAGTCGAGGCGGCCAAGATCAGCTTGTCCACGGAGCTTGACGCGACGATGGATTTGAGCCGGATTGGCGCGTCAAAAGCGGTGGTTTTACAGCGTGCTGTTTTCGTCCAATCCATTTCCGGCTTAGTGGATCGTATTGGCGCGACGGTCAACAAATTATTGCGCGATGCTGGCGTCGCTGCCGATCAAGTCGACACAGTCTTCTTCACTGGCGGTTCAAGTGGCGTACCGCTGCTGCGCCAAAGTGTTGGGGAACTGCTGCCTAAGGCGCAGCGTATTGAAGGCGATTTGTTTGGCAGCATCGGGGCGGGCTTGGCGATTGATGCTGCCCGGAAGTTTGGCTGAGTTGCTCAAGGGAAGAGGGTGGTGTTTCTGCCGCAGGTGCCTCGTTGCAATGTCGCCCATGCTTTTTCTGGCAACATCTTCAGAACCCGGATGGATATGCCATCAGGCCCAAAATTAACAGAACTGAGCGGTTTGCCTTCGGCACCACTGTTGAGGAAGAAATTGATGCTCTTCCAAATGTCCTGATCGGTGCTGCATGAAATTTCAAGTTCTGCAATCACGGACTGAAAGCTGATGTTTTGTTCTTTTTGAGGTTGGGAAAAAGTAATGCGCGTGATCAAATGGCGTTTGTCGCCTTGACTCTGCAGCGATTCAATATCCACTTCGACGGATGCCCCGCTGATGCTTCCCGGAGCTGCGAGCGCGTACCAAGTGGCGGCCTGTGTCGCATTGGAAAGTACAAGAAGTGCAAATGCCAATAACAGCAACTTACTCACCAATAAATTAATCATTAAATATATTAATACGTTATTTGTAATGTAATTTTACCCTTTGTTGTTGAGTTGGTGCAATTAAAAAGAATTAAATTATTTCATTCATTAGGACTGCAACACTTCCAGTAATCGGTCAAGTCCACCGGCATTGATCGCCACCATGGCTTGCTCGCGCACTTTCGGCTTGGCGTGATAGGCCACCGACAATCCGGCCACGCTCATCATCGGCAGGTCATTCGCGCCGTCGCCCATGGCAATCGCTTGCAAAGGACTGATGCCCAACTGCGCACAGGTTTGCAAAAGCATTTTCTTTTTCTCTTCGCCGTCGCAAATATCACCCCAGGGTTGATCCACCATGCGGCCTGTCAACAGGCCGTCTTTGATTTCCAGCATGTTTGAACGCGTGAAATCAATCGCCAGTTCGACGCGTACACGGTCGGTGAAAAACGTGAACCCACCACTCACCAGCAGCACCTTCAAGCCGGCTTTTTTGCAGGCAGACACCAACTCAGCCGCACCGGGGTTCAGGCGCAGTCGTTCGCGGTAAACGCCTTCCATGCTGTCCGCGTGCACGCCTTTGAGCAGGGCAACGCGCTGACGCAGGCTTTCTTTGAAATCGGTGATTTCCCCGCGCATCGCCGCTTCGGTGATAGCCGAGACTTCTGCTTTGCGGCCGACGGCGTCGGCAATTTCGTCGACGCATTCGATGTTGATCAGCGTCGAGTCCATGTCGAAGGCGATCAGTTTGAAGTCACTGAGCGGGCGCTTGATGACGCTCGCCTTCACGTCAAGGCCTTGGGCATACGCGCCTGTGGTGGTTGTGGGCGGCGTTTTCGTTGTGGTCATAAAGTTTGTTCTTGTGATTTAAGCGGGCAAAACAGGTATAGGTTCCGCCCGAGGCTGGCCAAGAGAGCGCAGCACATCGCGGACCATCTGGGCCCGGTCTTTCGGGTCAGGGAGTTCGCGCTCAATACGCAGTTTGTCGTTACCAGCGAGCTTGATGTGTTTGTTTTTCTGGATCAAATGCATGATCGCTAGGCTCTCGATTGGCGGATCTTTCTGGAAGGTGATGTGGATCACGCCCGGTGCAGCATCGACCTTGACCACGCCATACGGTTTGGCCAGAACACGCAGACGGTGTATGTCGATCAGCGTCTGGCCCTGTGGTGGCAACTTGCCAAAGCGATCGACGATCTCTTCGAGCAAGTTGTCGATCTGATCGGCGGTTTTGGCGACCGCGAGTTTTTTGTAAAAGCTAAGGCGCAAATGCACGTCACCGCAATAATCATCCGGCAGCAGGGCAGGCGCATGCAGGTTGATTTCCGTGCCTACGTGG
Organism: Comamonadaceae bacterium; assembly: GCA_947450695.1. Classification (GTDB taxonomy): domain Bacteria; phylum Pseudomonadota; class Gammaproteobacteria; order Burkholderiales; family Burkholderiaceae_C; genus Polaromonas. Next base: position 57,005 of record CANFWV010000007.1, on the reverse strand, counting down.
AGCGGATTCAGCAAGTCAGGCTCAATGCCGGCTTTCAGGCAGCGCACAGCCTCGGACAGCATTTCGTTGTAGAGCTGGAAGCCGACTTCAAGCATGTTGCCGGACTGGTTTTCGCCCAGCACTTCGCCGGCACCGCGAATCTCTAGGTCGTGCATGGCCAGGTAAAAACCGGAGCCAAGTTCTTCCATTTGCTGGATGGCGTCGAGCCGCTGGCTGGCCTGCTTCGTCAAGCCCTCAAGGTCGGGCACCATCAGGTAGGCATAGGCTTGGTGGTGGCTGCGGCCCACGCGGCCGCGCAGCTGGTGCAGCTGCGCCAGACCGAACTTGTCAGCGCGCGCCATGACGATGGTGTTGGCGGTCGGCACGTCGATGCCGGTCTCGATGATGGTCGAGCACAGCAGCAGGTTGTAGCGCTGCGCGACAAAGTCTTTCATGACCTTTTCGAGTTCGCGCTCGGGCATCTGGCCGTGCGCTACCGCGATGCGTGCTTCAGGCAGCAAGGCTTCCAGCTTCTCGCGCCGGTTCTGGATCGTGTCGACCTCGTTGTGCAAAAAGTAAACCTGACCACCGCGCTTGAGTTCGCGCAGCACGGCTTCTCGAATCACGCCATTGCTTTCGCTGCGGACAAAGGTTTTGATCGCGAGACGGCGCTGCGGTGCGGTGGCGATCACGCTCAAGTCGCGCAGGCCCTCGAGGGCCATGCCCAGTGTGCGCGGGATCGGCGTGGCGGTCATCGTCAGTACGTCGACCTCGGCGCGAAACGCTTTCATGGTTTCTTTGTGGCGCACGCCAAAACGATGCTCTTCGTCAATGATCAGTAGACCCAAACGTTGGAACTTCGCTTCCTTGCTCAGCAGCTTGTGCGTGCCGACGACGATGTCCACCGTGCCGTCGGCAATGCCCTTCATGGCGGCAGTAATTTCTTTTGCTGACCGAAAACGACTCATCTCAGCCACCTTCACCGGCCACTTGGAAAAGCGGTCGACCAGGGTTTGGTAATGCTGCTCCGCCAGCAGCGTGGTCGGCGCCAGCAGGGCAACTTGTTTGCCGCCGGTGATGGCGATAAAGGCAGCGCGTAAGGCGACTTCTGTCTTGCCAAAACCCACGTCGCCGCAGATCAACCGGTCCATCGGGCGCGGGCTGATCATGTCTTGAATCACCGCGTGAATGGCGGCCCGCTGGTCTGCGGTTTCTTCAAAGCCAAAGTCGTTGGAAAAGGTTTCGTAGTCATTAGGCGAGTAGCGAAACGCATGGCCTTCGCGGGCGGCGCGGCGGGCGTAAATGTTCAGCAGCTCGGCGGCTGAATCCCGCACCTGTTCGGCCGCGCGTCGTTTGGCTTTTTCCCACTGGCCACTGCCCAAGCGGTGCAGAGGGGCTTCGTCGGCACTGACGCCGGTGTAGCGGCTGATCTGGTGCAGTTGTCCGACCGGCACATAGAGTGTGGCGTCATCGGCATATTGCAGGTGCAAAAACTCGCTAGGTCCTTGGCCCAAATCCATGTTGATGAGGCCTTTGTAGCGGCCAATGCCGTGCGCGCTGTGAACCACAGGGTCACCCACGTTGAGTTCGGACAGGTCTTTGATCAGCGCTTCAACATCGCTGACTTGTTCTTGCTTTTTGTTGCGACGGCGAATGGTCACGCCGGCGGCAAAGAGCTCTGTTTCGGTGACAAAGTCAATGGCTTCTTCGGGCCAGCTGAAGCCCTCCGCAAGTGCCGCCGTGGCGATGCCTAGCTTTTCGGGGCTGGTCTGAAAGTCTTCTAGCGAGTCGAAGGCCGGGGGACTGACACTGCTGGCGCGTAAAAAGTCGAGCAGGCTTTCGCGTCGGCCGTCACTCTCGGCCAAGATCAGGACGCGATGCGCCGTGCCGGCAATGTGTTTTTTGAGTTGGCCGAGCGGGTCTTCCGCGCCGCGGACCACGGCCATGGCGGGCAGCTTTTGAAAGTGCGCGCTGTCGGCCACATCCGACACCGAAGCCCGCAAGGCGAGTTGCGGGTAATGGTTGGCCCGGGCGTAGAACTCTTCAATGCCGAGGAACAAAGATTCCGGTGGCAGCGCTGGCCTTTCGGGTACGCCTTGCACCAAGCGGTAACGGTCTTTGGTGTCTTGCCAGAAGCGTTGAAACGCCGGCTCAAGATCGCCATGCAGCACGACAGTCGCGTCATCCGGGCGGCTGCCAAGGTAGTCAAAGACGGTGGCGGTTTCTTCAAAAAACAGCGGCAAGTAATATTCGATGCCGGCTGTGGCCACGCCATTGCCCATGTCTTTGTAGATGCGACTTTTGGTCGGGTCGCCGTCAAGCAGTTCACGCCAGCGGCTTCTGAACTTGGCGCGGGCGTCGTCGTCCATCGGAAATTCACGGCCTGGCAACAGCCGTACTTCGGGCACCGGGTACAGACTGCGTTGGCTGTCCGGGTCAAAGGTTCGGATAGAGTCGACTTCGTCGTCGAACAAGTCCACCCGGTAAGGCACCAGCGAGCCCATTGGGAACAAGTCAATCAGGCCGCCGCGCACGGCGTATTCCCCGGGGCTGACCACTTGGGTGACATGGCTGTAGCCGGCCAGCGTGAGTTGTGCCTTGAGCTTGGCTTCGTCGAGTTTTTGTTTGACCTTGAACTCAAAGGTGTAGCCGGCCAAAAAGCTCGGTGGCGCAAGCCGGTACAGCGCGGTGGTGGCGGGCACGATCACCAAGTCAGCGCCGGTGTCTTTGTCGCGCTGGCTGATGCGCCAGAGCGTCGCCAGCCGCTCGCTGATCAAATCTTGGTGCGGCGAAAAGGGGTCGTACGGCAGGGTTTCCCAGTCGGGGAACATGACACAGCGCAGCTCAGGGGCAAAAAACACCAATTCGTCGAGCAGCCGTTGAGCCGTGGTCGCATCCGGCGTGATGATGGCCGTGAGTTTGCCTTGCGCTTTTTCGCGCAGGCCTAGCCGGGCCAGCAAGAGAGCGTCGGCCGAGCCGACAGGTTGGGGCAACGTGAAGCGTTTGCCTGGAACGAGTTTGGGTAAATCCATGGGTACTCAGAAACACCAGAAGAAGGACTGTAGGCAGCGCCAATACCAAAAACCCCCAAACAGATGAATGGGGGTGCTGACGCGATTTTAGAATCTATGATGAACTTATGAACGAGAACGCAGAAAAATCCCGGAATTCCCCCGCCTTTCAAGATGCGCAGGCGTCAGCGCGGATTTTCGTCTTGATTCCTTGTGCTGGGCAAGGTGCTCGCGCCTGCTTGCCCAGTGCTGATGGCGTTTCCGGTTTGCCCAAGCAATACCAGCCGATCGCCGGCACATCGATGATCATCCACACGGTCGAGGCCTTTCGGGCGCTAAGGCCCGCTTTGGCAGGACTGTGGGTGGTGATCTCCCCGGATGACAGCGCCTTTGAGGACGTCTTTCCCGGCTTTAACGCGGAGGGTGAAGTTCTGCTGCCTGCCGGTGGCGCGACCCGGGCGGCCTCCGTACAAAATGGCCTTAAAGCATTGCTAAACACGCCCGGCGCGGCAAACGCTAACGACTGGGTGTTGGTGCACGATGCGGCCCGTTGCCTGATCACCGCCACTCAAATTCAAGCATTGATCACCAGCTGCAGTGACGACGCGGTCGGCGGTTTATTGGCTCAGCCCTTGGCGGACACCCTCAAGTGTGAACGCCTGGATGTTAACGGTACAAGGGTCAGCGTCACCTTGGACCGAGCCGGCAAGTGGCTGGCGCAAACGCCGCAAATGTTTCGCATCGGTGCCTTGCTGCAGGCACTGGAGCAAGCAGTGAAAAGCGGACTCGCCGTGACCGACGAATCCAGCGCGATGGAAGCCTTGGGCTTCTCGCCCAAACTGGTTCGCGGGAGCGCCCAAAATATCAAGATCACTTATCCTGAAGACTTTGCTTTGGCTGAAGCCATATTGCTGAGCCGGCAAGGCTGATCTAAACCACGCCTTTCTCAAGACTCAAGACCTCATGACATCGCCTGAACCCGCCTCGCCATTGCTGCCATCCGTTCCGCGTTTCCGTATCGGCGAAGGCTGGGACACGCATGCATTGGTGGCCGGTCGGCCACTGATCATTGGCGGGGTGCACGTGCCTTACGATCGCGGCTTGTTGGGGCATTCGGATGCAGACGTGTTGTTGCACGCCATCACCGACGGACTGTTGGGTGCGGCTGCTTTGGGCGATATTGGCCGGCATTTCCCGGACACTGACGCTCAATTCAAGGGCGCCGACTCCATCGTTTTGTTGATTGAAGCGGCAAGACGTGTGCGTGAAAAAGGCTGGTTGATTGGCAATGTCGACAGCACGGTGATCGCGCAAGCGCCTAAATTGGCGGCACATATTCCGGCTATGCAGCGCCGCATTGCAGACGCGCTAGGCCTGGCGTTTGACCAAGTGAATGTCAAAGCGAAGACGGCCGAAAAGATGGGACCCGTCGGTGAAGGCCTGAGCATGGAGGCGAGGGCGGTTGTGTTGTTGCATGGCCAATAAATCCTCTGCGAGGGGCAAGCATGATCTGCTCTGATACATATTTGCTATCAGTTGGATGGATTTGCTATCTCCCGGAGATCGCTCGCTGAAAATACCATGCAGATCCGCCATGACAAATGGACGCCTACAGCATCATTCGTGCCCTAAATAAAGAGTGCCAGCGTGGGTTAAACAGTTTCATCAGCAAGGGGCTTACATTGAAGCAAACCAAGATAGACATTTACAACCACGTGATGCCACCGTCCTACTTGGAACTGGTGAAGAAACACGGTAAAGAGCCGGGCATGATCCGTCGCATGAGTAATTTGCGCATGCTGTGGGACATGGAAGCGCGCGTGGAGATGCTCAATGCATGGCCTGAAGTGCAGCAGGTGATTTCCTTGGCGGTGCCGTCCCCAGAGATGCTGGGTGGTCCCGATGTATCACCTGAATTCGCTCGCGTTGCCAATGAAGGCATGGCTGAGATTTGCCGTCGTTGGCCAGATAAATTCCCTACCTTCGTGGCCTCATTGCCGATGAACAATCCGGCGGCAGCGCTGTTGGAAATGGACTATGCGATTGAAAAACTGGGCGCTAAGGGCGTTCAGATTTTGACCAACGTCAACGGCCGTGCATTGGACGAGCCAGAGATTTTTCAAATTTTTGAGCGCATCACCCACAAGCACAACATGCCGGTGTGGATGCACCCGACGCGGCCAGCGTCGAAGCCTGATTACGCCAACGAAGACAAATCTAAGTACGAAATTTGGCAAGTGCTAGGCTGGCCGGTTGAAACCAGCGTGGCCATGTCGCGCATGGTGTTCTCTGGCCTGCTGGAGCGCTTGCCTGCATTGCGATTGATCACGCACCACTGCGGCGGCATGCTGCCTTATTTTTCGGGTCGTGCTGAAACGTTGTGGGCGCAATTGGGCAGCCGCAGTGACGATGGCTCGGAATCTGCTGTGTTGGCGTCTTTGTCTAAGCCGCCCATCGACTATTTCAAGATGTTTTACGGCGATACCGTGTTGGGCGGTTCAAGCTCGGCACTGCGCTGTGGTCTTGACTTTTTTGGGGCGGACAAAGTGGTATTTGCCAGCGATTGTCCATTTGACCCTGAAGAAGGTCCAATGTTCATTCGCGAAGGCATTCGGTCTATTGAGGATCTTGATCTCGATGCCGATGACGCGCGCAAGATCTACTTTGGCAATGCCTTCAAGTTACTGGGCTTGCCACATCTTTGCTAAGGCAATCGGAACTGGTTTTTGACGAGGCGACTGTCCTATGAAATTAATAAATTCGATGCTCTTCGCGGCTGTGGCCGTGCTGGCCGGTGGTCCCGGCTTGGTTCACGCTCAGACTAGCGCGCCATTCCCCAGCAAGGCGATCACGCTGGTCGTTCCCTTTACCCCCAGCAGTGGCAGCGACATCATCGCCCGACTGATGGCCCCCAAGCTCTCGGCACGCTGGGGTTACCCTGTGGTGATTGACAACAAGCCTGGTGCTAGCGGCAATATTGGCGCGGCTCAAGTGGCGGCTGCTGCACCGGATGGACACACGCTGTTGATGGCGATCAACTCATTCACGATGACGCCGGCGCTGTACAAAAAGTTGCCTTATGACCCGAATGCTGACTTTGCACCGGTGGCGAAGTTGGCGGAGGGGGGGTACTCATTCGCCGTGCATCCGAGTGTGCCGGCCAAGGACATGGTTTCCATGATTGCACTGATTAAAAAGAGCAATGGCAAGATCAATTACGCGACACCTGGCAATGGGACACCACACCATCTGGCCATGGAGTTGCTCAAGACGCAATACGGGCTCAGCGCCATGCATATTCCCTATAAGGGAATCCAAGGTGCATTGACTGACCTGGCAGGGGGGCAAGTAGAGATGATGATTGCCACGAGTCACTCCTTACGCCCGCTCATCGATGGCGGGAAAATACGTGAGCTGGCGGTGAGCGGTCAGGTTCGCAGCCCACTGGCACCGAATGTGCCCACGTTCAAAGAGCAAGGCATTGATGTCATGGACAGTGTCGATGCGTGGTTCGGCGTGCTGGCACCGGCAAAGACACCAGCCGACTTGGTCGCACGGCTCAATCGTGACTTCATTGAAGTCCTCAATATGGACGAGGTGAAGTCCGCGCTAGCCAAGCAAGGGCTGACGATTCGAAGCAGCACGCCAGCGCAACTTGAAGCATTGATCAAGAGCGACGTAGCCCGTTGGCAGAAGGTGGTCACGGACGCTAAAATCTCAGCTGATTAAGCCTTTGCGTAATTTGATGTGAGCGGCCAGACCACCTGTGTCGGAATTCGCGAGTGAAAATACGCCCCCCATGCTGATGATGGTTTTTTCAACAATGGCCAAGCCCAAGCCAGCGCCGGTGGCGGATGTCCGTGCCGCATCGCCGCGATAAAACGGCCGTGTCAACTTTCGCAAGCTGTCTTCAGGCACACCTGGACCGTGGTCCAAAATTTTCAGTTGTACCCATTGGCCATTCACCTTCGCTGTTATTTCTACCGTGGCGAATGACGCTCCGGGGCTTTTCCCGTAACGGCGGGAATTTTCCAATAAGTTGGTGATGACGCGCAATAACTCCACCTTGTCTGCGTTGACTGTCAGCTCAGGCGGGATCTGGACGCTGACATGCAAATCTATGTTGTCGGCCACGGTGTATATCGCTGCTTCCACAATGGCGTTCAGTTGAAAGCTTTCAAGTTTCGTCTGGTCTGGCCGTGCGTAATCCATGAACTTGTCGATGATGGCGTCGAGCTGGCTGATGTCGGCAGCCATGTGAGCGCGGGCACTCTCGTCGCTGACACTCATCTCGGTTTCTAGACGCAGACGTGCCAGCGGTGTGCGCAGGTCATGTGAGATGCCCGCCATCATAATGGCGCGGTCGGTCTCCATTTTTGACAGCTGTTCTGCCATGCGGTTAAAGCCGATATTGACTTCACGAATTTCGCTTGTGGTGGCTTGTTCGTCCAGCAGGCTGGCGTCAAAATCGCCTTCGCGCATTCGCCCTGCTGCATAAGAGAGTTGCTTAAGTGGCCGATTGATCAGCCCGGCAATGAAGACCGCGCCAGCCAGCGACAACAATGCCGCCGTCGTCAACCAAATGGCCCATGTGCTGGTGCGTGCGGGGCCGACCCGTTCCAGATCTGTCTGCAGCCAGTAGGCATCTTCTTCAATGTGAAAACCAACCCACAAACCTGGCTGCCCATTGACAGACTTCGCCACCACGGTGCTGCTGCCCATGCGTTTATAAAGCTCTTCGCTGATGCGCAGACTCAGGGTGTCCGTCCCCAGCGGTATAAAGCGGTCGCTGGACTTGCGCGGCGAAATACGTACGCCTTCTTGTTCCGCCAGGGTTTTGATCAGTGAAACCCGGGCAATGGCGTCCGCGTATCGCAGTCCCGCTTGGCTGAGGTTTACCAGCGATGCAATTTGTTGGGCATTTTGAATCGCTCGTGGTTCTGACTCAAGCGAGCTAAATGTTTGAAGCCACGTCACGATGGACACCAGCAGCAGCACGGCCAGAAAGAAAAACGTACGCCAAAACAAGCTCACGCCTGGCGTTGGCAACGCGTCTAGCGGTGCAGGTGTATTTTCCAGAATACTCTGGTGCCGCGTACTCATTTTGGGATCCGGGTGAACAGGAATTATTTGATGAGTCAACCAGTGCATTGTGCCGCTGAAGTCTTCGCGACTTAGCGCCGATAGCCTGTTGTCACCTGTATCGGTTGTATTGGACTTGTCAATTCGTGCCGTCTGGCACAAACACATAGCCAACACCCCAGACCGTCTGGATGTAGCGAGGCGCTGCGGCATCAACTTCAATCAGCTTGCGCAGGCGCGACACCTGAACATCGAGACTTCGGTCAAAGGGCTCAAACTCGCGTCCGCGCGCCATTTGCGCCAACTTTTCACGCGACAGTGGTTGGCGCGGGTGCCGCACCAATGTTTTCAGCATGGCGAATTCACCCGTGGTCAAAGGTAACTCTTCACCATTTTTGTGCAGGGTTCGAAGTCCCATGTCAAAAGAGAAGGGGCCGAACTTGACAAGCTCTTGATCTGACGACGGTGCTCCCGGCACTTCCACCGCAGGTCGTCTGCGCAGCACCGCATGGATGCGGGCCAGCAGTTCACGCGGATTGAAAGGCTTTGCAAGGTAGTCGTCAGCGCCGACTTCCAAGCCAACGATGCGATCGACGTCTTCGCCTTTTGCTGTGAGCATGATGATGGGCGTGCGGTCGTTGGCAGCGCGCAAGCGCCGGCATATCGACAAACCATCTTCTCCCGGCATCATGAGGTCTAGCACGATCAAGTCGACCGCGTCGCGCAACATGATGCGGTTAAGCGCTTTGCTGTCTTCGGCCAAAATGACTTCGAAGCCTTCCTGGGTCAGGTAGCGTCGCAATAAGTCACGAATGCGCGCGTCATCATCCAAGATCAGAATTTTGTCTGCGCGGGTGTGGAGTTGGGACATAGTGCTTAAATTTCTATATGTAACAAGGCTGATTCTGAGGGAACAAAAGGCCAGTTGTCGCATTTGTTGGCCACCGCTGACACTCCGTTACACAAGTTTCAGGGGTGATTGAAGTCAAGCGCGCGAAAGCCTGTCGCTCTTTTGAAGCGACAGGCTGAAAGCCCCATCTTCCTATGGGAAATGGCAAATGGGTCAGAACCGGTACTTCAGACCCACTGACGTGGTGTTGATGTGATCGCTGCTACCTGCCAAATTAAGATTTGTCTGATCCCATTCCAAAACTGCCGCAAACTGACGTGTGAAGTCGTAGTTCACGCCAACACCGTAAGTTGTTCCCCAGCCGTTGTCGCTGAGCACGCTGGATGTACCCGTCACCTTGGTGCGCGTATACATGGTTCCCAGTTTGGCAAAAGCACTGAATGATTCAGAAATGGGCACCACACCGACAGCCTTGACACTGATGCCATAAGCATCCACCGAATTGCCAGGACGATGAATGTTGCCGAAGTCAGTCAGTCCGACTTCCAAACCAAAATTCTTGTTCCACATGCCACCGGCATAGATTTCGTAGGCGGTGGAGTTGTTGCCAAGACGCAGATCTGTACTTCCGCCATTCAAGCCGATGTAACGTTGACCTTCGGCAGGCGCCCAATTTGTACTTGACATGCTTGACGATGTGCCGGCGCTTTGGGCATGGGCTGCCACACCGAAACCCATCAAACCTAAACTTGCAACGGCCAAAACCAAGCTTGAATATTTGTGCATGTGTTTGCTCACAGTAACTCCTTCAATGAAAAGAACGTTTAAGAAAACAACTGATGTTGGATTGTCTTTAAGATCCGTGATTGGAAGTGTCGGCCGCAGGGGAGATGGCTTGTAGGACAAACGTCCTCATCTGCTTTTCTTTTGTTGTTGATGGGCTCACTCACAGGCCACAATAGCCAGATGACTTCCTACATTCGTTATCTTCCAGGCAGCGGCCCGCTGGTGCTGGACTCGCCCCACAGTGGCACGGACTATCCGGCTGATTTTGCGTATGCCTGCACCTTGCAGGCGCTGCGCAGCGCCGAAGATACGCATGTGGACAAGCTCTATGACTTCGCCTCCGGACTCGGTGTGCACTGGGTTGAAGCGATGTTTCCGCGCAGCTACCTGGATGCAAACCGAGACACGACTGAGATCGATGTAAGTTTGCTCGATGCGCCGTGGCCTCACCCCGTCGCGACTGATCCGAAAATCCTCTCGAAAGTCAGGCTCGGCAAGGGTTTGATTTGGCGCACCACCGACGACGGCGTCCCACTTTACGATCGGAAACTATCGGTCGTCGAAGTGCAGGCGCGCATTGTGAAATGCTGGCAGCCTTATTACGCGGCGGTGGCTGAGGCGATTGAGGCGGCCCATGCTCAACACGGCTACAGCATCCACGTTAATTGCCACTCCATGCCGGCGATTGCGTCCAGTCATGCGACCGAATTTCCGGGCGAAGCGCATGCCGATTTTGTGATCGGCAACCGCGATCACACGACGTGCAGCCCAGCGCTGGCGCAGCTTGTGCACGACCACCTCACCAGCCTCGGTTACCAAGTCTCGTTGAACCATCCCTACAAAGGTGTGGAGCTGGTGCGTCGCTTTGGCGCGCCTGAGCAAGACCGCCACAGCGTTCAGGTTGAAGTCAACCGCAAGCTCTACATGGACGAGAAAACCTTCGAGCTGAATGCTGGTTACGCGCCACTCAAGGCTCACTTGCGTTCGTTGGTGGACGTGCTGCGCAATACCGATCCGCGTCAGCTTTGAGCGTGGCAGTCAAGTAGAACAAGGACAGTGATGGAACAGGTCGATGCCGTGGTGATTGGTGCGGGTGTGGTCGGCTTGGCTGTGGCCCGCGCGCTGGCTTTGCACGGCCGCGAGGTCTGGTTGCTTGAAGCTGAGAATGCGATTGGCACCGGCACCAGTTCGCGCAACAGCGAGGTGATTCACGCCGGTATCTATTACCCGCAGGGATCGCTCAAAGCGCGTCTGTGTGTGGACGGTAAAAACCAGCTCTACGCTTACGCTGCTGAGCGCGGCATCGGGCACAGTCGCTGCGGCAAACTGATCGTGGCAACGCACACGGCGCAAGTGCCGCAGCTGCAAGCTATCATCGCCAAAGCCGCCTCCAATGGCGTGCTGGACTTGGTGTTGCTGACACGCGAAGAAGCGCAGGCACTGGAGCCGCAACTTGATTGCGTCGCGGCCGTGTTGTCGCCCAGCACCGGCATTGTTGACAGCCACGCCTTCATGCTGGCCTTGCAGGGTGACTTGGAAAACGCGGGCGGTTTGGTGGCGCTGAATTCGCGGGTGGCCTCGGCCAATTGCGGTGCCGATCTCATCACCGTCGTGACGCAAGACGGTACCGAATTGCAAACCTCTCTGCTCATCAATGCGGCTGGCCTGTATGCGCAGTCGCTGGCACGGCATTTCACCGGCCTGGATGCCGCCCATGTGCCGCCCAGCTATTACGCCAAGGGCAATTACTTCACGCTGGCTGGTCGCTCACCCTTTGAGCGTTTGATATATCCGGTGCCCGAAGCCGCCGGTCTGGGGGTTCACTTGACGCTTGATTTGGGCGGTCAGGCCAAGTTCGGTCCGGACGTTGAGTGGGTCAATTCGCCCGACGACTTGGTGGTGGACGCCGCGCGTGGCGAGGCTTTTTATGCCGAGGTTCGCAAGTACTGGCCGGGTCTGCAAGATGGCGCGCTGACAGCGGGCTACGCCGGCATTCGGCCCAAAATTCAAGGCCCAGAAGAAGCTGCGCGTGACTTCCTCATTCAGGGCCAGTCTGAGCACGGCATCCAAGGTTTGATCAACCTGTTCGGCATTGAATCCCCGGGCCTGACCAGCGCACTGGCGCTGGGGGCTTACGTGGCCGCGATGGCCGCCGTTCAATCGCACAAGCCGAGCGCCACATAAACCCGTAGCGCCGCATAGGCGTCATTGGCGGCATAGCTCAGTTGCGATGAAGACAACTCGGGCTTGGACCAGTTCGATGTGGTGGCTTTGCGCGACTTCAAAAAACGCTGGTTGAACATAAGCGCCACAGCCCCACGCACGCCCATGTCTTTGCGGTAGCCGCGTTGGTTGAAAACCATGTTGAGGTCGAGCACCCCTTGCAGGTCAACGCCGAGTTTGCTGACGATGCGGCGGCGGTCATCCCCCAGACCAAAGCCGGCCTTGGTGATACTCGGTGACTCTAACAACTGCGCCAGCGCTTGGCGGCAGCCAGGGTCAGTCAACTGAAAAATATAGCCTTGGTCGACCGTGGCCAATTGCACGATGTGCGGTCCGTCCGACACTTCATAGCGCTCGAAAGTCGGTTTTGATTCGGTGTCGAAGCCGAGCACGCGGGCACTCGCCAGCGCTTCAAGGGCTTGCTGCGCGTGTGCGGCAGTGCTCACCAACTGGATCTGGTGCAGGCCCAAACCGGTGAAGGGATCAAGCAGGGCGATGGCTTCCTTGTCTGGCGTGGCGAGGCGTTCGTTCATGGGGCAGGGCGACTTGGATCGCTAGTTTTTAAAAGTAGAAAAGACGGTATCGGGGCTTGAGCGAAAATAAGCGCCTAGCTTACAGCGCGCTGCATTTCAGCGCCGACCTTCACGACAGATTTCACGGATCACAACCCGCATGGCCACCGCACAAAGCATCACCACCGACGACTACAAACTCTTCCCGTCGCCGCGCAACCTGCACCGTTTGATTTTTGAACACGAAGTTTTTGTGCCGTATCCGTACATGCTGATCGACATGGAGAGCTACTATCTCAAAGGCAAATTCAGTTTGTTTGCTGCCTGCCGCCTGAAGGACAACAAGATGGGCCAACTGGTCACGCTGGAACTGCCAGAAGATGAGGTCAAGTTCAGGCTAAAGTTCGTGCCGGATTGAGGCTTGCCGAGCCTTCGGCCCTCAGGGCTGCGCGCACGTGTTCTACGAATGCATGCGCTATCACCGGCAACTGTCGGTTGCGCAAACTGGCCAGCACCAGTTGACCTTTGGGAAAACCTCTGTCAGAAATTTCTCGCGCAACCAGCGCTCCGCCGTCTGTCACTGCCCCAATGGCGATCTGAAACGTGATGGCTTGTTCGTGATAGAGATAACCTCGCATGAACTCAAAACTGTTGCTTTCAACGACAGGCCTTAATTTGATGGAGCTGCGCGCCAGATAGTGATCGAGTAGTTGCCTGCCGCCGATGTCTTGTTCAGGCAGCACCAGTGGGTAGTCGATGCAGTCACGAATTCTCAATTCAGGTTGTTGCGCCAAAGGGTGGTCGCGGTGCAGGGTTGCCACCAGTTTTTGCTCAAACTCCGCGATGCGCTCAATATCTGGTTCTGGTGCGAGATTGAACACCAACGCTAAATCCATTTCAAAGTCGCGCAGGGCCTGCACGGCTTGCAAGTGGTCCCCGATGTGCGCTTGCACTGCCACCAGCGGATGATGGCCGCGGAAGCTGGCGATGACCTTGGGTAAGAAGGCTGGCGCCAACGCCTGACTGGCGACAAGTTTGACACTGCCGCGGCGCAGCCCTTGTAAATCTTCAATTTCTGAGCGCACTTGGTCAAGGTGTGCGGAACGGCTGCGAATGTAGGCCACAAACAGCTCGCCTGCGGCGTTCAGTCGAACCCCGCGTGGCAGGCGCTCAAAAAGAGGCGTGCCAAGTTCCTCCTCCAGATCTTGGATACGGCGGTTGACCGCAGAGGGTGCAATGTGCAAGTGTTCGGCGGCCTGTCTGATCGAGCCTGTGCGGGCGACTTCGTCAAGGTACTTCAGAAAGCGAAGATGGTTCATAGGGGTTCAAGTTGTGGCGGGTTTGGCAGAGCAACGCACGAGCCATGCCACGGCCCATGCCATGAGCGTTGCCGTTACGGCAGCAGTTGGTGCTTAAAAAAGCATATATAAGACCGCTGTCTCGGCATGGCTCATGCGTAGTTATAGGCATGAAACCTTCTGCCCGTCACTCACGCACCAATTTGGAATCCACTTTGTTTGGCCCTACGCCTCACAATGCCTGGACGCTGAGCGATACAGGCGTGAGTCTGGTGCGTCTAGCGCGCCGCACTGTTGCGGTGCAATTCGATGCGTTGCCACAGCGCATTGAGATTGACCTCGCTCGCAGCGCGCTGGTGGTGATCGACATGCAAAACGATTTCTGCCATCCCAAAGGCTGGTTTGGACAAAAAGGGATCAGCGTCAAACCCATGCGCAAGCCGATCGCCACCATCGCCGGCCTACTGCCTGCTTGGCGTGCGGCAGGCGGTGCGGTGGTCTGGCTGAACTGGGGTGTGCGGCCAGACAGGCTCAACCTCAGTCCGACAGTTCAGTTCAAAGGCAAGCGCAGCGTGGACGGCGTTGGCTATGCCGAAGCTTCACCAGACGACCGTGGCTTGTCCGTGGTCGCGGGCGAGTGGGGTGCACAAGTGATTGATGAGCTGAGTGCCGAGCCTACAGACATCACTGTTTTCAAGCACCGACTGAGCGGCTTTTGGGACAACGAGCTGGACAGCATCTTGCGGCAACAAGGTATCACCACCTTGCTGTTCGCCGGCGTGAATACCGACCGCTGCGTGTTCTCCACGCTGCAAGACGCTGGCTTTTTAGGTTACGACTGCGTGCTGTTGGCTGATGCCTGCAGCACCCCATCACCGGCTTATGTGAGCAAGGCAATCCATTTCATCGTTCAGCAATTACACGGTTTTGTCGCCACGACCGCTGCATTGTTGCCCGCTTTAAAGGCGAGCAGCAAGCCACCAAAACCAAGCCAATCCCGCACTCCAACCCCACTTAGAAAGTCGTGACATGAAATTACCCAACTGGCGTTCCATCGGCATTCATCTCGGCATCGGCGCTGTTGCGCTGGCCTGCGTGCTGCCTGCTTGCGCGCAAGAGCCAACCAAGATCAAGTTCACGTTGGACTGGAAAATTCAGGGCGTTCATGCCTGGTTTTACTGGGCTCAGGACAAGGGCTACTTCAAGGCCGAAAACCTGGACGTGACCATCGACCAAGGCGAAGGTTCTGCGGCGGCTGTGTCGCGCGTCATGTCGGGCACTTACCAAGCCGGTGTGGGTGACATGAACGCCATCATTCAGGGCGCCTCGACGCGCCCCGGCGACGCCCCGGTGATGGTCTACATGATCTACAACCGTGCCCCTTTTGCACTCATCACCAAGGCCGGCAGTTCGATCAAGTCTTTCAAAGATGTTGAAGGCAAGACGCTGGGCTCACCTGCCGGCGGAGCGGCCTTCAAAGTGTTCGCCGCCCTGGCTAAAAAGAACGGCATTGATGAGAAAAAAGTGACCTGGACCAACATGGCGCCGAATCTTCAGGAGCAGATGCTGTTGCGAGGACAAGTCGATGCTTCGGCGGTTTTTTCTGCTACCAGTTACATGAATTTGGTGGCGCTGGGTGTTGACCCTGACAAAGACATCCACTGGATGTTCTACAACGACAGCGGACTCGACCTGTACAGCAATGGGGTCTTGGTGTCTTCTAAGCTGCTGAAAGAAAAACCAAAGGCGGTGGCGGGCATGGTCCGTGCCGTCAACCGAGCCTTGAAGGAATGCGCTGCTAACCCAGATCCTTGCATCGACAACTTGGCCAAGAACGAGCCGTTGATCAACAAAGACATCGAAAAGCGCCGGCTTGTTTACGTCCTAAAAAGTAGCATCCTGACACCTGAAGCGGCAGAGATTGGCCTCGGCGATGTCAAGGACGTGCGCATGTCGCGGGCCATCACGCAGATTGTTGACAGCTACGAACTGGCACGCACACCGACACCTGCTGAAGTGTTTGACCGCAGCTTTTTGCCGCCAAAGGCAGAGCGCTTGGTGAAGTCGGCTTACTAAGGCGCAGAGCGTGACCCCTGGCATGAACACCAACTGGGCCATCCGCAACGCAGTCTTGCCTGGCCGGGAAGGCCGGTGGTCTATCTCGATAGCGGCCGGTCTCATCACGGACGTCAGTGTCGATGCTGACTTTGACGCCGCGTGTGACCTTCAAGCCGTCTGGAATGCACAGGGCCGCTTGGTCTCCCCCGGGTTTGTCGACCCGCATGTGCATCTCGACAAGGCCTTGACCGGCGACCGCACGGCCGATGCTGTGGCTGCGGTCGACCTCAACGCGGCCATTCGTACGGTCAGGCAACTCAAGTCGGACTTCACCGTTGAAGATGTCACGAGACGGGCGCGGCGTGGACTTGAAATGGGACTGGCCCACGGCACCACCACAGCGCGCACCCATTGCGAGGCTGATCGTTTCATCGGACAACGTGGCGTTCAAGGGGTGCAGGCGGCAGCGCGGGCACTCGCCGGTCTAGTCGATTTGCAGGTCATCGCTTTTCCTCAAGAAGGTTGGTTTGAAACCGCAGGGTCCATTGAAGATGGTGCCGGCTCGTATGTTGCCCAAGCGATTGAAGGCGGTCTGCGCATCGTCGGCGGCAACATCAATGCACGTCTCTGGCCTTCAGACCCCGAGCGCCAAGTTGACGAAACCTTTGCGCTGGCGGCAAAGCACGGTTGCGACATCGACTATCACTTGGACAACTGGGACAGCGCTGACGCGTTCACCTTGCCTTATGTGGCGCAGAAAACCATGGCGCAGGGTTGGCAAGGGCGTGTGGCTGTCTCGCATATCGCATCGCTGGCGCATGTGAACGATGCCGTGGCTGCCAACACCATCGATCTGCTTAAAAAAGCTGATGTCCAAGTTTGTGTTTTGCCAACGCGCATGCGACTGACGCGGGTGCTAGAGCTGATGGAGGCGGGTGTCAACGTGTCCTGCGGCACGGACAACATGCGCGATCCATTTGTTCGATTTGGAGATGCGGATCCGCTCAAGGCTATGTTGTTGTTGGCGCAAATCACCCACCAGTTGCACAACGCCGGGCTTGAAAAAATGTGGCAAACCATGACCACCAACTCCGCACGCATGTTGCGCCTCGCAAACCATGGTTTGTCAGCCGGTTGTGCGGCCGATCTGGTGGTGCTGGATGCCCGTTCTGCGCCCGAAGCTGTTTTGTTGCAGGCCGCCAAGCTCGCCGTTGTCAAAAGTGGCGCTCAGGTTTCGGGGCCGTTGCCGGTTGCCCCTTCAAAGTTTCCCCCTCCGTTGTTTCCTTCGCAATCATTTATTACCCCAATCAATATCTAACCCCACAGGAATTCACATGAAATTTAATCGCCGTATTGCCGTGCTCAGCCTGTGCGCTGCGCTCTTGCCCGCTGCATCGTTTGCGCAGACCAAGATCAAGTTGGTGCTGAACTGGAAGTACCAAGGGCCACAAGCCTGGTTTTTTGTAGCTCAAGACAAAGGCTATTTCAAAGCAGAAGGTCTTGACGTTGAAATTGACCAAGGCGAGGGCTCGTCTGCCCCCATCGCCAAGGTGGCCAGTGGCGCTTACGACGCTGGTTTTGGTGACATCAATGCGCTGATTGACTTCGCCGCTAAGCGGCCGACTGAGGCACCTGTGGGCGTCTACATGCTGTACAACACGCCGCCTTTCACCATTGCAGTTAAAAAGGACAGTCCGATCCGCACGCCCAAAGACTTCGAAGGTAAAACCATCGGCGGTCCGGCCAATGACGGCGCACTTAAGCTATTCCCGGCATTTGCCAAGGCCGCCAAGCTGGATGCCAGCAAGATCGCCATTAGCAACATGGCCCCCAACCTGCGCGAGCAAATGCTGATTCGCGGCCAGGTTGATGGCGTGTTCGGCTACATCAACACGATTTACTTCAGCGCCAAGTTGGTAGGCCTTGATCCTGCGAAAGATTTGCGCTTCATCAACTACGGTGATTTCGGTCTTGACCTGTACTCGAACACGATTCTTTTCTCACGCAATTTCGTGCGCGACAACCCGAAGGCCGTGCAGGGTTTCTTGAAGGCGCTGAATCGTGCCATCGTCGACACCGTGGCCACGCCAGAACTGGCCATGGACTCGCTGATGAAGCGCGAGCCACTGCTCAAACGTGAAGTTGAAAAAGAACGCCTGATCGCCACGCTGAAAGAAGAGATGAGCCACCCCGAGATCGCCAAGATTGGCTTGGGCGATGTGGATTCTGTGCGCCTGAAACGCTCTATCGGTGTCGTGGTGGAGGCCAACCAGTTGGCCCGTACCCCGCTGCCGGAAGAAGTTTTTAATCGTAGCTTTTTGCCAGCGCGTGCTGAGCGACCTTCCAAACTTTGAGTTGATTGAAAGACTATTGCCATGAACCTTCAACTCAAAGACAAGGTGACTGTGATCACCGGTCCAGCCAAGGGAATGGGCCGGGCGGTGACGCTGGCCTTCGCGCAAGAGGGCGCTAAGCTGGTGTTGGCTGGCCGGGACATCGAGGCCATCGAACCCGTTGCGGCCGAAGCCCGTGCGCTGGGTGTCGACGTGTTAGTGGTGCCTTGTGACATGACCGACGCTGAACAGACTGAGGCACTCGCCGTTGCCGCGACTCAGCGTTTCGGTCGCATTGATATTCTCGTCAACGTGGCCGGTGGCTCAGGCCCGATCGGCAAGACGGGTTGGGAAACCACGTCGGCTGAGTTTTCCGACATCGTTGAGCTCAACATGACCGGCTGCTTCAACACCATGCACGCTGTTTTGCCGGGCATGGTCGAGCGTAAGAGCGGTAAGGTCGTCAATGTGGGCGGCACGTTTGGGATGCGGGGCCGTGCCGGTCGTACAGCCTACTCGGCCTCCAAGTGGGGTCTGCGCGGCATCACCAAAAGCTTCGCGCTGGAAGCCGGCCCGTACGGGATCAATGTCAATTGCGTGGCGCCCGGCATGGTCGATGGTCCGCGCTTTCGTGAGAAGGTCTGCGCCAACATGGCCGACAAGTTGGGCATTTCGCTGGATGAAGCCATGACGCGGCACGCTGCGGACTACGCACTGCGGCGTGTTTCAACCGACAACGACATCGCCAACGCTTGCTTGTTTTTGGCCAGTGACGTGTCGCGCCAGATCACCGGTGTGGACTTGCCGGTGGACGGCGGTTGGGCAATGCTGTGATGAGCCGCGCTATGAAAGAAGTCGATTTGGTGATTCGCGGCGCACGCGTGGTGTCGGGCGACCAGATCATCGAAGCCTCAGTTGCTATCGCTGGCGAACTCATTGTGGCGGTGGGTCATGACGATGTGATGCCGCCTGCGCGCCAAGAGATGCGGGCCGACGGACTGTACCTGCTGCCCGGTGCGATTGACAGCCACGTTCATTTTCGGGACCCGGGTTATCCGAACAAAGAAACCTGGAAGACCGGCTCTGCCGCAGCGGCCTGCGGCGGCGTCACGACCGTGTTCGAAATGCCGAACACGAATCCTTCGACTGGTACCGTCGAGGCCTTGCGCATCAAACAAAAAGCCGCTGAATCTTCGTATGTTGATTTCGGCATTCATGGCCTTTTGGGCGACGATTCAGTGGACCGGCTTGAAGATTTGCTGGATGCAGGGGTCACCAGCTTCAAGGCTTTTGTGGGCAACACCTTTGGCAATTTGCCAGCGCCCAGTGACGGCGCGCTGCTGGAAGGTTTTGAAAAATTAGCACCCCTGGGTATCCGGACTGTGGTGCATGCTGAGAACTCCTCCATCTTGTCGCGACGTCAGCAACACATGCAAGCCGCAGGACGCATCGATGCCTTTGCGCACTTGGCTGCCCGTCCAGCGGTGGCGGAAATCGAAGCCATTGGTCGCGTGCTGACGTTGGCCGAATGGACTGGTGCACGTGTCCACATTGCGCACCACAGCGCGGCTGACTCGCTTTACTTGCTGCGTGAAGCCAAGCGCAGGGGTGTCGATGTCACAGCTGAAACTTGCCCGCAATATTTGCTGCTCAACACAGACCACATGCGCACGCTGGGCGGCATCATGCGGCTCAATCCGCCTATCCGTGAAGCGCGCCACAACCAGCCGTTGTGGGATGCCTTGATGGACGGCACCATCGACATGATCGCGACCGATCACGCGCCGCACTCGCCGGATGAAAAAACTCGCGAGAGTATTTGGGATTGTGATTGCGGTTTCCCGGGTGTCGAAACCCAGATGCCGCTGATGTTGACGGAAGTCAACAAAGCCCGCGCAACCTTGATGGACTACGTCCGGTGGAGCTCGGTTGCACCGGCCAAAGCCTGGGGACTTTTCGGCACCAAGGGCGTCATCGCGCCGGGTGCGCATGCTGACATTGCCATCGTCGACATGGCCCTCGCAGGCGTGCTTTCGCAAAATCGCCTGCAAAGTATCAGCAAGATTTCGCCATGGAATGGTCGTGCCGTGCAGGGTTATCCAGTGCACACGCTGGTGCGTGGGCGTTTTGTCATGCAACACTGCAAGCTCGTGGCTGAATCCGCCGGTTGGGGGCGCTCCGTCAAGAGCGTGCAAAAAATGCCAACCCCGAAGCCGCGCAACACCGAGCACTACACCAGCGCGATCTTGCAGACACCGGCCGGTGTGCCTATGAACGCGTTACCGTCGGATGAAGTCATGGCGGCCTTGCGCCGTCCGAAAGTTGACGTATGACCCAACCTCCGTGTCAACAGGTCGAGGTCTGGCGCATCCCTTGCCGTGGCCCCGGAGATTTGTCGGGCATGCAAGCGCTGATCGATTCTGGCGAGTTGCTGCCTGCCGAGGTTGTGGCGGTGATGGGTAAGACCGAGGGCAATGGGTGTGTGAACGACTTCACACGCGAATACGCCAGCAGCGCCTGGTGTCATTTGCTGGCGCCTGCCTTGGGTTGCACGCCTGCGCAGGTTCATGGGCGTGTGGCCTTGGTGATGTCGGGTGGAACTGAAGGCGTTTTGTCGCCGCATTTCACGGTTTTCACCCGCCGCTGGATTCCCGCTGCTGCCGGACAAGGCTTTACTGAAAAGCGTTTGGTTCTGGGGATTGCCCATACGCGCGACTTCCTGTCTGAAGAAATGGGGCGCTCCGCACAGATCAAAGCCACGCAGGACGCCACGCTGGCAGCGATGCGCGATGCGGGCATTTCAGACGCTGCGGATGTGCATTTTGTGCAAGTCAAATGTCCACTGTTGACAGCCGCCAAAACAGCTGATGCGCTGGCACGCGGATGCACACCGGTGACGCACGACAGCTACGAATCGATGGGCTATTCACGCGGTGCTTCAGCCCTTGGCGTGGCGCTGGCACTGAATGAACTGACACCCGCGCAAGTGAATGACGCGGTGGTCTTGAGCGACTGGACACTTTATTCTGAGCGGGCTTCAGTGTCGGCAGGCATTGAGCTCGAAGGCAATGTCGTGATCGTGCTAGGCGAGGCGGTTGGCAGTGCTTCAACGCTGCGCATTGCCCACACCGTCATGACGGATGCCATTGATGCGGCCAGTGTGCGCAAGCTGTTGAAGGACGTTTTTGGCTTGGACCCTGAACGGGATCAAGCCGAGGTATCGGCGCGGGTGGTGAACCTGTTGGCTAAAGCCGAGGCCAGCCCCAACGCCTTGGTGCGAGGTGTGCGCCACACCATGCTCAACGACTCCGACATTCATTCCACGCGCCACGCACGCGCCGCGGTCGGGGCCGTCTTGGCGTCTGTGGTGGGGCAAGGCGCACTCTACGTTTCTGGGGGTGCTGAGCACCAAGGCCCGGCCGGTGGCGGGCCCTTGGCCGCGATCGTCCGTATGTCCAGCCGCGCCGCGCTCTAGCGGTTGCATTTGAAATCAAGTGAAAGACGTCATGACAAATTCGTTCATTCAACTGTCCGACGTGACACTGCGCTACGGCGGTGGCACGGTGGCGCTGGACCACACGTCACTGGGCATCGACAAGGGTGACTTCGTCGCTTTGGTCGGTCCCAGTGGTTGCGGAAAATCCACCATCCTTAAACTGGTGGCCGGGCTGCTCAAACCGAGTTCAGGTGCGGTCATCGCGAACGGGCGTGAGGTCGGTGCGGTGGCTTCCCGGGGGAAGGGCGATAGCAATGCGTCAGAGGCACCGCGCTTGCGTGTGGGTCTGGCGTTTCAGAATCCAACCATGCTGCCTTGGTTGACGATTCGCGACAACGTGATGATCCCGCTGAAGATTGTTCAACCCTTTCGGCAAGACTTCCGGCGCAAGCGGCATGCCGAATACACCGACCGTGTTGAGGCACTGTTGGCGCAGGTGGGTTTGCGCGGCTTTGGTGACAAACGTCCGTGGCAACTTTCTGGCGGTATGTTGCAGCGCGCCTCCCTCTGCAGGGCACTGATTCATGACCCGGAGTTGTTGCTGCTCGACGAGCCTTTTGGCGCGCTGGACCAATTCACTCGCGAGGAGTTGTGGGACATCATGCAGTCGCTGTGGATGGACAAGAAACCGACCGTGCTGCTGGTCACGCATGACCTGCGTGAATCGGCTTACCTGGCCAACAAAATCTGCGTGATGAGCTCCCGACCGGGTCGCATCATTGACGTGCGTGATGTGCCTTTCGACAGACCTCGGACTTTAGCGAGCAGCTATTCGGCTGAATTCGCCGGCTTGGTACAGCAATTGCGCATGCTTATTGCAGCGGCCCGTCGAGATGGTGACGCCCTAGATTTAGCACAAGCGCAGGCGGTGCCGGCATGAACAACATGTCTTCTCAAACGCGGCAACGCATGTTGTCAGCTTTCACCCTGTTGGGTTTCTTTTTGTTCTGGGAAATTGCTTGTCTTGTCAGCGGTGTGTCTGATTTGGTTTTGCCACGGCCAAGTCAGGTCGCGCTGGTCTTGATTGACAAAATGCCCTTGCTTTGGCCGCACACGGTTCAAACGCTGTACACCACGCTGGCTGGTTTTGCTTTGGGCGTGATGATCGGCATTTTGGTCGGTGTGCTGATTGGGTCTTCTCGGCTGGCTTACGACGTAGCCTACCCGTTGCTGGTGGGTTTTTCGAGTATTCCGAAAGTAGCGGTGGTGCCGCTGTTCGTGGTCTGGTTTGGCTCGGGCACGGTGCCGGCCATTTTGACCTCGATGGTGATTTGCATCTTCCCGGTGGTGGTGAATGTGGCCACGGGTCTGGCGAGTACCGAACCTGAACTGGAAGATGTGCTGCGCGTGCTGGGTGCCCGCAAACACGACATATTGTGGAACGTCAGTTTGCCGCGTGCGATGCCTTACTTGTTCGCCTCTCTGAAGATCGCCATCACACTGTCTTTTGTTGGCACGGTGCTGAGCGAAACCGTGGCGGCCAACAAAGGCATTGGCACGGTGATGATGATTGCCAGCGGTAATTTCGATGTGCCCTTGGTGTTTGCCGGCTTGGTGCTGCTGGCCATCATGGGGATATTTTTGTACGCCATGTCTTCTTGGGTCGAGGGCCGCATGACCGGATGGGCTCAGCGCAAGACTGACTTGAGCATGGGTTGATCCCTTTTTTAAAAGAGTCTTATGTCATTGATCAAGATCACCGTTGGCGGACTACATTTTTTGGGCGAAACACATCCGGACGCGCCACTCACCGTGGCCGCTTTCAGCAAGCTTCTGCCGTATCGTCAAAAACTGATTCATGTGCGCTGGAGTGGCGAAGGCTGCTGGGTTCCTTTGGGAGATTTCCAGCTTGGCGTGGGGTTCGAGAATCACACCAGCCATCCGTCAGTCGGCGACATGCTGTTTTACCCTGGCGGCTATAGCGAAACCGAGATCATTTTGGCTTACGGTGCTTGCAGTTTTTCTAGCAAGATGGGCCAGCTGGCGGGTAACCATTTCCTGACCATCGTGGAGGGCCGCGAGCAGCTCCGGCAACTTGGTAACAAGGTGCTTTGGGAGGGTGCTCAGGATGTGCTTTTTGAAGCGGTTTGAGACTTTTGGATGGCCGCGGCAGCTTGCTTGACAAGCTCTGGTCCTTTGTAAATCAGGCCGGTGTAGATCTGCACGACGTCGGCACCAGCTTGGATTTTGCTCAGGGCATCTTCAGCGCTCAAAATCCCACCGACACCAATAATGGGAAAGTCTTTGCCTAAAGACTGACGCAGTTGCCGTATCACGTGGTTGCTGGCTGCCAGCACCGGTGTGCCTGACAGGCCGCCAGCTTCTTTAGCATTCGCCAAGCCTTTCACGGCTTCACGGTTGATGGTGGTGTTGGTGGCCAACAGACCCCAGCCGAGTTGACTGCCTGCGGCATCTGCTTGTGCATAGCGCTGCATCGTGCGCGCGATCACCTCGATCTGTGCGTTGTCCAGATCGGGTGCGATTTTGACGAAAAATGGAACGCGGCGACCATGCTTTTCGGCCAGTGCTTCACGGCGCAGGGCCATGGCGCTTAGGAGGGCGTCTAGCGCCTCGTCGGCTTGCAGAGTCCGCAGGTTTTTGGTGTTGGGACTGGAAATGTTGATGGTCACGTAGTCAGCATGCGGGTAGACACCATCCAAGCAGGCCAAGTAGTCATCGGTCGCGTTTTCCATTGGAGTGGTGGCGTTCTTACCAATGTTCAGACCCAGCAACATGGGCGTTTGACCGCGTCTGCGGCTGTCTTCGCGAAATCGAGCCTGCTTGACGTTGTCGATAAAAGCATCCAGCCCGTCGTTGTTCAAACCCAGGCGATTGATCAGTGCATTCGCCTCGGGCAAGCGAAATATGCGTGGCTTCGGGTTGCCAATCTGCGGTTGGGGCGTGACGGTGCCGACTTCGACAAAGCCAAAGCCCATGGCAGCTAACCCGTCAATGCAGCGGGCGTTTTTGTCCAGCCCTGCAGCCATGCCAACGCGGTTCGGAAAAGTCAGCCCGGCGACCTGAACCGGATCTTCAATCCGGCTTGCGCCATACGCCATGTTGAAGGGCGTGTGCTGCGTGCGCACCAGTGCGGCCATCGTCAGGTCGTGGGCTGTTTCCGCGTCCAGGCTAAACAAAAAAGGGCGGGCCAGAGCGTAAGGGAGCAGGGACATTGGATAATTCAGGGCTGAATGACAAGGCAGCTACACGTTTTAGCGGGCAAGACCCGGGGCGTGGGCAAGAGCGTTGATTGTCGCAAAAAACCACTCGGAACCCTATGACACAAGATGAATTGAAAACACTCGTCGGCCAAGCCGCCTTGCATTACATACAACCCGGCATGCTGGTTGGTGTTGGCACCGGATCGACGGTCAACAAGTTCATCGATGCGCTGGCCACTGTCAAGCACACCATCGCCGGGGCGGTATCGAGCTCCATCGCGTCGACAGAACGCCTGCAGGCTTTGGGTATCAAGGTCTTTGAGGCGACCGAGGTTGAAGAACTTGATGTGTATGTCGACGGTGCCGACGAGATTGACCACGCCGGCAACATGATCAAAGGCGGCGGTGCGGCGCTCACCTGCGAGAAAATTGTGGCGGCTCAGTCGCGCCAGTTCATCTGCATTGCTGACGACAGCAAACTGGTCACGACTCTTGGAAAATTTCCCCTGCCAGTCGAAGTTATTCCCATGTCAGCCCAACGCATAGCGCTGCAGTTTGCTGCCATGGGCGGCCTGGCCACACTGCGCTTGAAAAACGGCCTGCCGCTGGTCACCGACAACGGCCAACATATTTTGGATGTGACGGGTTTGCAGATTTTGGAGCCGATGGCATTCGAGCTGCAGGTTAGCCAATGGCCAGGCGTGGTGACGGTGGGCGTGTTTGCATTTCAAAAAGCACATGTGTGCTTGTTGGGGACTGAAGCCGGCGTGAAGACCTTGGTGTTTTAGTCGGTTAGCGTCATAAAAATCAACTATCTCATCTCTGTTTAAAGCATGACTAAATTCGCCGCCAATCTTTCCATGATGTACCCCGAGTTGCCTTTTTTGGAGCGTTTTGAAGCGGCTGCCAAAGACGGCTTCAAGGCGGTCGAATTTTTGTTTCCTTACGCCTTCAGTCCCCAAGAAATCGCCGCTAGGCTGCAAGGTAATGGCTTGAAACAGGTGCTGTTCAACGCCCCCCCTGGTGGCACGGACGCGGCCAGCATCGCTCATGGCTGGGACACAGTTGGTGACCGCGGGACGGCCGCAGTACCCGGGCGTGAGGCTGAGTTTCGTGCCGGCGTGCAACTGGCGCTGGACTATGCCGACGTGCTCGATTGCCCCAGAATTCACGTGATGGCTGGGTTGTTGCCTCAAGGTGGGTCACGTGAAGCGTTGCAACCTTTGTATGTGGCTAATTTGCAGTGGGCTGCAGAGTTGGCCGCAGCGCGTGGGCGCGACATCATGATCGAGCCGATCAACACACGCGACATACCGCGTTTTTTCTTGAACCGTCAAGACCATGCGCATGAGGTGCTGGCTGCGGTCGGCGCCAGCAATCTCAAAGTGCAGATGGACCTGTACCACTGTCAGATCGTCGAAGGCGACGTCGCCATGAAAATCCGCCAGTACCTGCCGACCGGGGCAGTAGGCCATTTTCAGATTGCCGGCGTCCCAGAACGCCACGAACCCGGCATGGGTGAGCTGAATTACGACTACTTGTTCAAAGTCATCGACGAAGTCTCAGCCTCCTGCGGATGGGACGGCTGGGTGGGTTGCGAGTATCGACCACTCAAAGGCGAACAACCCGGCGGAACAAGTGCCGGGCTGGCATGGATGTCCGGTCTCCGCTTGCCATGACGGTGAATTACGCCATCCCTTGGTGCCGGAGCAGGGCGTCGATCGACGGCTCGCGGCCGCGGAAGGCTTTGAAGGACTCCATCGCGGGTCGGCTACCACCGGCTTCCAAAATGGCTTCGCGGTATTTGCGGCCTGTCTCGACGTTGACGGTGCCAACGCCTTTGGCGGCATCAACAGCGGCGGATTCCTCAAAGGCTGCGTACGCATCGGCCGAGAGCACTTCGGCCCACTTGTAGCTGTAATACCCAGCGGCATAGCCACCTGAAAATATGTGGCTGAAGGTGTGCGCAGGGCGGCTGTAGGGTGGAGCCTGAATCACGGCCACCTCGGCACGGACGTCGGCCAGCAGCGACATGACATCTTTGCTTGGGTTTTCTTCGGTGTGCAGCAGCATATCGAAGAGTGAGAACTCCACTTGCCGCAGCGTTTGCATGCCACTCTGGAAATTCTTTGCAGCTGTCATCTTGTCGAACAGGGCTCGCGGCAGTGCCTCGCCGGTGTCCACATGGGCCGTCATATGCTTGAGCACGTCCCACTCCCAGCAAAAGTTTTCCATGAACTGGCTGGGCAACTCCACAGCGTCCCATTCCACGCCGCTGATGCCAGAGACATCGCGCTCGTTGACCTGTGTCAGCATGTGGTGCAGGCCGTGGCCAAATTCGTGGAACAGCGTGGTCACGTCGTCATGCGTGAGCAGGGCCGGTTTGCCCCCTACACCGTCGGCAAAGTTGCAGACCAAGTGCGCCACAGGGGTTTGAAGTTGGCCGGTGTCAGGGCGCAACCAGCGGGCGCGCACATCGTCCATCCAAGCGCCACCGCGTTTACCGGTTCGGGCCGGTTGGTCCAGGTAAAACTGGCCGACGAGTTGGCCGGCGCGCTCAATGCGGTAGAACTCTACGCCCGGTTTCCACACGGGGGCCATGTCTTTGGACAGGCTGACTTCAAAGAGTGTTTCGACAATCTTGAAGAGGCCGTCCAGAACCTTGGGGGCGGTGAAGTATTGTTTGACTTCTTGTTCGCTGAAGGCGTAGCGTTCCTCCTTGAGCTTCTCGCCGATGTAGGCGTAATCCCAAGGTTGTGGGGTGGTGAGGTTCAAGCGCTCAGCGGCGAAAGCGCGCAGGTCAGCCACATCTTTTTCGGCATAAGGACGGGCGCGTTGTGCGAGGTCGCGCAAGAATGTAATGACCTGGGTTGGCGACTCGGCCATTTTGGGCACGACCGAAACTTCACCAAAATTGCGGTAACCCAGCAGTTGCGACTCTTCGAGCCGCAAGGCCAAAATTTCTTTCATGATGGCGCTGTTGTCAAAAACACTGTGTTCGGCAGGCGCTTGGTCGCTGGCGCGTGTGTTGTAGGCACGGTAGAGATTTTCACGCAGGGCGCTGCTCTTGGCAAACTGCATCACCGGCAAATAGCTTGGCATTTTCAGCGTGAGCTTGTAGCCCTCTTTGCCCTCGGCTAATGCTTGAGCGTGGGCTGATGCCTGCACGTCTGCCGGGACGCCGTCAAGTTCGTCAGCACCGGCGTAATAGGAAAAAGCCTCGGTCGAGTCGAGTGCGTTTTCACTGAACTTTTGGCTCAGCTCGGCTTGTCGCTCTTGAATTTGTGCAAAGCGCACGCGGTCCGTGCCAACGAGCTCGGCGCCTGACAACACAAAGTTGCGGACTGCATTTTTGTGCGCTTGGCGTTGCTCGGTGTTGAGGGCGTTGACGTCGATGGCTTTGTATTTGGCGTACAGGCGCTCGTCGGCACCTAGACGGGTCCAAAACTCGGTCACACGTGGCAACGCGGCGTTGTAGGCGGCGCGCAGTTCGGGCGTGTCGGCCACGCTGTTGAGGTGACTCACAGCGCCCCAAGCGCTGCTGAGCTTTTCAGTCGCCACGTCGAGCACTCGAGCGATCTCTGGCCAGCTGGCTTGAAACGCATCTTGCGTGACCTCGGTCAGCGCGGCCTCTGTTCGGGCCAATAAAGTATCCATAGCCGGGCTGACATGCTCTGGCTGGATTTGGTCAAAAAGGGGAAGCGGGGAATTAGAGAGCAGTGGATTGGTCATAAAGTTAGCTATGGGCGATTCACTCAAACTAAACCCCCGAAGGAGCGGAATGGACCCCTAGAGGCCCGAAGGCCGGATCAGTCTTGGGCAGACTTCTTAGCGCTGCGCTGTTTTGGTTTTTTGGCACGACGAACATTACCACCCGGGGTCAGGCGTTGGTTACCCAGAACGCGCAGGGTCTTGACTTCTGGGCGCTGGCCGTAGCGACTGCTATTTTTCAGCACTTTGACATCGCGCGGGCCAGCCATGCGGTCTTCGCTGACTTTCTTTTCTTTCGGAATAGCTGTGCGAAACAGCACCAGCAACTTGCCAATGTGCTGAATAGGTGCAGCATTCAACTCATCGGCCAGAGTCTGAAACATGTTTTCGCGGCCAGGCCGGTCGTCTGACAAAACGCGGATTTTGATCAGTCCGTGGGCATTGAGCGCGCCATCGATTTCTTTCTTGACGCCGTCAGTCAAACCGTCGGAGCCAATCATGACAACCGGGTTGAGGTGATGCGCATCAGCGCGGTGATCTTTGCGCTGGGCAGGGGTGAGAATTATTTTGGCCATATCGCAATTATCGACGCAACGGCCAACGCCGCGGCGCAGAGCCCTTCGGCGAGGGACAATAGAGGCATGAAAGTCAAGACTCAAAGTAAGAAGGTGAACAAGGCGTGGTTGAACGACCATGTCAACGACACCTATGTGAAACTGGCCAAGCAGGAGGGCTATCGCGCCCGGGCGGCCTACAAAATCAAGGAAATTGACGACACCCTCGGGCTCATCAAACCCGGTTATTGTGTGGTCGACTTGGGTAGTACGCCGGGTGCGTGGAGCCAATATGTCAGGCGCAAACTGTCACCGGTGGGCGCTGCGGTGGGCGCGTTGAATGGCCGTATCATCGCGCTTGACCTGCTGCCGATGGAGCCGGTCGAGGGCGTGGTTTTTATTCAGGGTGACTTTCGGGAAGACGCGGTGCTCAGTCAGCTCGAGCAAGCGCTGGACCAAACCCGCAAGGTCGATGTGGTGATTTCTGACATGGCTCCGAATTTATCCGGTATTGGTGCTGCGGACGCCGCCCGAATTTCTCATTTGGTTGAACTCGCAGTCGAATTTTCACAAAAACACCTGAAGTCTGACGGCGCATTGGTGGTGAAGCTTTTCCATGGCGACGGTTACAGTGAGTTGGTGAAACTCTTTAAATCGGTGTTTCGGGTCGTCAAGCCGATCAAGCCTAAGGCCTCTAGGCCCGGCTCTTCAGAGACTTTTTTGATTGGTATGGGATTGAAGGAAATGCCGGTGCAGGCGGTTATTGACGCCTGACTGGGCATAAATTCTTCAGAAACCCGCTTTCGCCAAGGGGCTGAAGTATTCCGCTCATTCGAGCTGGGCTCTTGAAACCCCTAAAATAGTGCGCATCTGCATTACTGTTCTTACAACGGAGTACTCCTTGAACAATCAGTGGTTTTCAAAAATTGCGGTTTGGTTAGTGATTGCCATGGTGTTGTTCACCGTGTTCAAGCAATTTGACACACGTGCGGGCGGCGGCGCAAGCGCTATGGGTTACTCGGACTTTTTAGAAGAAGTTCGAGGCAAGCGAATCAAAACGGCCACCATCGCTGAAGGTCAGGGCGGTACAGAAATCGCAGCCGTGACCATGGATGACCGCCGTATTCGCACCACCGCAACGTACTTGGACCGTGGTCTGATCGGTGACTTGATCGCCAATGACGTCAAGTTCGATGTCAAACCACGCGAAGAAGGCTCACTGCTGATGACGTTGCTCGTCAGCTGGGGCCCAATGTTGCTGTTGATTGGTGTCTGGGTTTATTTCATGCGGCAGATGCAGGGGGGCGGTAAAGGCGGTGCTTTCAGCTTCGGTAAAAGCAAAGCCCGCTTGACGGACGAAGCCAACAACACCGTGACCTTTGCTGACGTCGCCGGTTGCGACGAGGCCAAAGAAGAGGTCAAAGAAATTGTCGACTTCCTGAAAGACCCCTCCAAATTCCAGAAACTTGGCGGACGTATTCCGCGCGGGCTTTTGCTGGTCGGCCCTCCGGGGACGGGTAAAACACTGCTCGCCAAAGGCATCGCTGGCGAAGCCAAAGTTCCTTTCTTCTCGATTTCCGGTTCAGATTTTGTTGAAATGTTTGTTGGTGTGGGTGCTTCCCGCGTCCGAGACATGTTCGAGAACGCCAAGAAAAATGCCCCTTGCATTATTTTTATTGACGAGATTGACGCTGTGGGTCGCCAGCGTGGCGCAGGCTTGGGCGGTGGCAACGACGAGCGTGAGCAAACCCTGAACCAGATGCTGGTCGAGATGGACGGTTTTGAAACCAACGTCGGTGTGATCGTCGTGGCTGCCACCAACCGCCCCGACATTTTGGATGCTGCTTTGCTGCGTCCAGGTCGATTTGACCGTCAGGTCTATGTGACGCTGCCCGATATTCGCGGCCGAGAACAAATTCTCAATGTGCACATGCGTAAAGTGCCGCTCGGCCAGGACGTCAACGCCAGCATCATTGCGCGCGGTACGCCCGGTATGTCGGGTGCTGACTTGGCCAACCTCTGCAACGAAGCCGCTTTGATGGCTGCCCGCCGCAGTGCCCGTGTGGTTGAGATGGTCGACTTCGAAAAGGCCAAGGACAAAATCCTGATGGGCCCTGAGCGTAAAAGCATGGTTATGCCTGAGGAAGAGCGTCGTAACACGGCATATCATGAGTCAGGCCACGCCTTGCTGGGCAAGCTGTTGCCTAAGTGCGACCCTGTTCACAAGGTCACCATCATTCCGCGTGGGCGCGCCCTTGGCGTGACCATGAGCTTGCCGGCGCAAGACCGCTACAGCTACGACCGCGAGTACATGCTGAGCCAGATCAGCATGCTGTTTGGGGGCCGGATTGCCGAAGAAGTCTTCATGAACCAGATGACCACCGGCGCCAGTAACGACTTTGAACGCGCAACCTCTATTGCGCGGGACATGGTGACTCGCTACGGCATGACCGAAGCCTTGGGTCCTATGGTCTACGCCGATAACGAAGGCGAAGTGTTCTTGGGTCGTTCGGTGACCAAGACCACCAACATGAGTGAGCAGACCATGCAGAAGGTCGACTCCGAAGTGCGTCGCATCATTGACCAGCAGTACGCTTTGGCCCGTGGTCTGATTGAAGGTAATCAGGACAAGATGCACGCCATGGCGAAAGCGCTGATGGAATGGGAGACCATTGATGTCGAACAACTCGACGACATCATGGCTGGCCGTGAGCCACGTGCGCCTAAAGATTGGGTGCCACGCAACCCATCTGTGGGCGGCACGCCTCCAAGCGGCGGTACACCTGCCGTGACGGCAGAGCCGGCACCTACCGTGGCTTGAATCTGTGAACTAGTGAGGTAAAAACCGGGGCTTAGCCCCGTTTTTTCTTGGTCTCTGCATAAGCTGCAGAGCTTCCTAAATACAGTGGCGCAGGAGGCGCATGCAGTGACGAATCCCTTCTGGCAAACCAGCCGTTTTCAGATAGATCTGACTAGGCCTCGGGTCATGGGCATCGTTAATGCCACGCCCGATTCTTTTTCTGATGGGGGCACTTATTTCTCCAGCCGCAGCCCCGCTAGCGTGCTGGCGCATTGCGAGCAGCTCCTCAAAGAGGGTGCGGACATCTTGGACATTGGCGGTGAGTCAACGCGGCCCGGTGCTGCTGCTCTCCCGTTGGATGAGGAGCTGGCGCGGGTGCTGCCGGTGGTGCACCATGCTGTGTCGCTGGGTGTCCCGGTTTCGGTCGACACGTACAAACCTGAAGTGATGCAGGCTGTGCTCGACCTGGGCGCGGACATCATCAATGACATCTGGGCCTTGCGCAAACCGGGCGCTGTGCAGGTGGTGGCTGGGCATCCTCATTGCGGTGTTTGCCTGATGCACATGCACCGCGAACCCCTCACCATGCAAACCGCCCCCATGACGGGTGATGTGGTGCAACAGGTACTGATTTTTTTGCAGTTGACCGCCCAAGGGCTGCTCAACGCAGGGGTCGATCCCACTCGCATCGTGCTCGACGTGGGGGTTGGCTTTGGCAAAACGGTGGTGCAAAACTTATCTTTGTTGCAGCGGCAGTCGGATGTGCTGAGTCTGGGCTACCCGCTGTTGGCGGGTTGGTCGCGAAAATCATCGCTGGCGATGCTGTGTGCTGACGAGTTTGCAGTTGTTGAAGCGCCGACGCCTTTGCCTGTGGCCGAGCGCATGGTGCCTAGCATTGCTGCGGCATTGTTGGCGGTTGAGCGAGGCGCACGGGTGGTTCGGGTGCATGATGTGCGCCAGACAGTGCAAGCGCTGAAAGTCTGGACCGCCGCGTCAATTTGAGTCATGCTTGCGCACAAAAAAATAACAAGCAAGGGCATTGCCCGGGAGTTCTTTAGATGAGCAGACAGTATTTCGGCACCGATGGCATTCGCGGCACAGTTGGGCAAGCGCCCATCACGCCTGATTTCGTTTTGCGCTTGGCCCATGCGGTCGGTCGGGTCTTGAAGCAGACCGAGGAGCGCCCGACGGTGCTGATTGGTAAAGACACCAGAATTTCGGGCTACATGCTCGAGAGTGCTCTGGAGTCAGGCTTCAATTCGGCTGGTGTCGATGTGGTGTTGCTTGGTCCTTTGCCAACGCCTGGCGTAGCCTATCTCACTCGCACGCAGCGCGCTAGCTTGGGTGTGGTGATCAGCGCCAGTCACAATGCCTTTGCCGACAACGGGATCAAGTTTTTCAGTGCACACGGGACTAAGTTGTCCGACGCTTGGGAAGAAGCGGTTGAAGCTGCATTGGCTCAGCCTCCGGTCTGGGTTGACTCCGCGAATCTCGGCAAAACCAAACGGCTCGACGATGCTGCCGGCCGCTATATTGAGTTTTGTAAAAGTACCTTCGCTCATGATCTGACGCTGAAGGGCTTAAAGATTGTGGTCGATGCGGCTCATGGTGCGGCTTATCAAGTGGCACCGGAAGTTTTTCATGAGCTGGGCGCGGACATCGTTTGCATTGGCTGCGCACCCGACGGCCTGAACATCAACCACGAGGTGGGTGCGACGCATCCGGAGGCGCTGATTCAGGCTGTCAAAGCGCATGCTGCAGACTATGGCGTGGCACTGGACGGTGATGCGGATCGGTTACAGCTGGTGGATGCTAATGGCCGGCTCTTCAACGGCGACGAAGTTTTATTTTTGATGGTCAGCGAGCGCTTGGCTCGTGGTGAGGAAGTCATCGGCGCCGTCGGGACCTTGATGACCAACTTGGCCGTGGAAGTTGCCCTGAAAGCCCGCGGCGTGCAGTTTGTGCGTGCCAAGGTCGGCGACCGTTATGTGCTTAAAGAATTGGAAAAAAATGGTTGGTTGTTAGGTGGTGAGGGTTCCGGCCACTTACTTGCGCTCGACAAACACACCACAGGCGATGGTCTGATCAGCGCATTGCAGGTGCTGCAAGCTTGCGTTCGCAGCGGCAAACCGTTGGCAGAGTTGCTGGTCGACGTCACTTTATTCCCGCAAGTTCTGCTCAACGTGCGTTTGCGGCCGGGTCAGGACTGGAAGTCAAGTTTGGCGCTGCAAGCTGAGAGCAAAGCCGTTGAGGCTGAGCTCGGTGAGACGGGGCGAATCTTGATTCGTGCCAGCGGTACAGAGCCACTGTTGCGCATCATGGTCGAAGCCAGAGATGCTGCGCAAGCCAAGCACTGCGCTGAGCGCCTTGTGGCGGCGGTACAGCTGGCTTAACTTAAGCGAAGATGAAGCGACTCATGACTCAAGCGGCCGCTTGCAGCCCGTTGTTGAAATGGGTCTGCACGGCGTCTGCCGAAGCCTTCACATCTCGCGCCAGCAATGCATTCATGATGGCTTGGTGTTCAGCGAGGGACTCTTGAATCCGACCGCTCTTCAACAGTGAGTTGTGCCGATTCAGCTTCATGACTTTACGCAGGTCGGCGACCATCTGGTCACGCCAGCGGTTGTCGGCGATTTCTAGCAGGCGCATGTGAAAGCGCTCGTTAACCTGGAAAAACCTTTCGCGGTTACTGACCGATTTTTCGAGTTCGCGGTGCAACGTTTGTAAATCTTTCAGTTGAACGTCACTCGCCTGCGCGGCTACTACGCCCGCTGCATCACTTTCGAGCAGGGACAGCAAGTGGTAAACATCCGTCAAGTCGCGCTCAGACACTTCGGTCACATAGGCGCCGCGCCTGAGTTTCATAGTCACTAAACCCTCGGTGGCGAGTACCTTTAGCGCTTCACGCAGGGGTGTTCGACTGATGCCGTATTCCTCCGCAAGCTTCAGCTCATCAATCCAACTACCGGGTGTTAATTCCCGGTTGAAAATACGCTGACGTAATAGCTCAGCGACTTCTTGGTAGAGTGCGCGTGGGGTCAGTGACGCAGTGGCCATGGGTGAATTTACCTTCGGCAATCTTAATTCTGAATTCATAATTATAAATGATGTAAACTGCCAATCTTAAAGAAATTCAGCAGTCAGCCTCACCGTTATGGGGCTATTCTCTTCAAGTCAACCTTGGTGCGTCATGAGTCAAAAACCATCCTCAGCCCCTGAATTCAGTCCAGCCAGTCTTGAAGATTGGGGTCATGCCGCTGCCAAATCGGCACCGGGGGGAGACGTGAATGCACTCAACTGGCAAACACCCGATGGCATCAGCGTTAAGCCGTTGTACACGGCTGAAGATATCAAGGATTTACCGTACAGCAACACATTGCCGGGTTTTGAGCCGTTTATCCGAGGCCCTCAGGCAACGATGTATGCCGTCCGTCCGTGGACGATTCGGCAATACGCCGGCTTTTCAACAGCTGAAGAATCTAATGCGTTTTATCGCAAGGCGTTGGCTGCTGGTGGGCAGGGCGTTTCGGTGGCGTTTGACTTGGCCACGCATCGCGGCTACGACTCCGACCATCCGCGTGTGACGGGTGACGTCGGCAAGGCTGGCGTGGCGATTGACAGCGTTGAAGACATGAAAATCCTGTTCGACCAGATTCCGCTGGACAAGGTCTCTGTCTCAATGACGATGAATGGCGCGGTGTTGCCGGTGCTGGCCGGTTACGTGGTGGCGGCTGAAGAGCAGGGCGTCTCGCAGGCGCAGTTGAGCGGCACCATTCAGAATGACATTCTCAAAGAATTCATGGTGCGCAACACCTATATTTACCCGCCGGCGCCCAGCATTCGCATCATTGGCGACATCATCGAGTACACGGCGCAGCACATGCCGAAGTTCAACTCGATCAGCATCTCTGGTTACCACATGCAAGAGGCCGGTGCTAATCAAGCGCTGGAGCTGGCCTTTACGCTGGCAGACGGCAAAGAGTACGTGAAGACTGCGATCGCCAAGGGGCTGGACGTTGACGGCTTTGCCGGCCGCCTGAGTTTTTTCTGGGCCATCGGCATGAACTTCTACCTGGAAGTTGCCAAGATGCGCGCGGCGCGTTTGCTGTGGTGCCGCATCATGAAAGAGTTCAACGCCAAAAGCCCGAAGAGCCTGATGCTGCGCACGCACTGCCAAACCAGTGGCTGGAGCCTGACCGAGCAAGACCCGTACAACAACGTGGTGCGTACCACCATTGAGGCCATGGCCGCTGTCTTCGGTGGCACCCAAAGCCTGCACACCAACAGCTTTGACGAAGCCATTGCGCTGCCGACCGAGTTTTCATCCCGCATCGCGCGCAACACGCAGCTCATCATCCAAGAAGAAACCCACATTCCGAATGTGATTGACCCTTGGGCCGGCAGCTACATGATGGAAAAGCTAACCCAAGACATGGCCGACGCTGCGTGGAAAATCATCGAAGAAGTCGACGCTATGGGTGGCATGACACAAGCCGTGGACAGCGGCTGGGCCAAGCTGAAGATCGAGGCCGCCGCCGCTGAAAAGCAGGCGCGCATCGACAGCGGCAAAGACGTCATCGTGGGCGTCAACAAATACAAACTCAAAACCGAAGACGCGATTGAAACCCGTGACATTGACAACGTGGCCGTGCGCGACGGACAGATCACGCGCCTGAAGGCGATCAAGGCCAAGCGCGACGATGCCGCTGTGCTGGTCGCGCTAGATGCATTGACCGCAGCCGCAGAAAGCAACAGCGGCAATCTGCTGGACCTGAGCATCCAAGCGGTGCGACTTCGGGCCACCGTGGGCGAAGTCAGCGACGCACTTGAAAAAGTTTATGGGCGCCACCGCGCCGACATGCAAAAGGTGACCGGTGTGTACGCTGCTGCTTATGACTCAGCTGAAGGCTGGGAAACTCTCAAAGCTGAGATCAACGCCTTTGCTGAAGCGGAGGGCCGTCGCCCCCGCGTGATGATCTCCAAGCTCGGGCAAGACGGCCATGACCGCGGTGCCAAGGTGGTGGCCACGGCGTTTGCCGACTTGGGCTTTGACGTCGACATGGGCCCGCTGTTCCAGACGCCTGAAGAATGCGCGCGCCAAGCGATTGAAAACGATGTTCACGCGGTCGGTGTGTCGACCTTGGCTGCAGGGCATAAAACGCTGGTGCCGGCGATCATTGCTGAGCTGAAGAAGCAAGGTGCCGACGACATCATCGTGTTTGTCGGCGGCGTCATTCCGCGGCAAGATTACGAGATGCTCTACGAGGCTGGCGTCAAAGGCATTTACGGTCCCGGCACGCCGATTCCGGCCAGCGCCAAAGATGTGCTGGAGCAGATCAAGGCCTGCCTGAAGTGAGCTCTCCCGCGTTGCTGGCTTCGATTTTGCAGGGCAATGCCGCCGTGCAGCGCCGTGCCATCGCCAAGGCCATCACGTTGTTGGAGTCAACGCGGGCCGATCATCGGCTTGAAGCCGATGCCTTGCTCACCACCTTGTTGCCGCACACCGGGAAATCGTTTCGCTTGGGCATCAGCGGTGTGCCGGGCGTTGGCAAGTCCACCTTCATTGAAGTCTTGGGCTTGTACCTGATCGCCCAAGGTCATCGGGTGGCGGTACTCACCATCGACCCCTCAAGCACCGTCTCGGGCGGCTCTATCCTCGGCGACAAAACGCGCATGGAACAGTTGTCTGTTCATGAAAAAGCCTACATCCGGCCCAGCCCTTCCAGCGGAACCTTGGGCGGCGTCGCCGAAAAAACCCGCGAAGCCATGTTGGTCTGCGAAGCCGCCGGCTACGACGTGGTGATTGTCGAAACTGTCGGTGTCGGCCAAAGCGAAACAGCGGTGTCGAACATGACCGATATGTTTGTGCTGATGCAATTGCCGAATGCCGGCGACGATTTGCAAGCCATTAAAAAAGGCGTGATGGAGCTGGCGGATCTGGTCATCATCAACAAAGCCGACATGGACGCGATTGCAGCGCAGCGCGCACAGCTGCAAATCACATCGGCCATGCAGTTGTTGGGCATGTTCAGCGGCTATCAGGAAACCAATTGGCACCCCAAAGCCATGCAGCTGAGTGCGCTGAAAGGAGAGGGTGTGGCGCTTTTTTGGACAGCAGTCCTTGAGTTTCGGGCCAAACAAACAGCCAACGGAAAGTTGTCCATCCGGCGACAGCAGCAGTCGCTGTCGTGGATGTGGGAGCGCATTGATGCCGGACTGAAGCAGGCTTTTAAGCAAAATCCGGCTGTCAGTGCGCTGCTGCCGGCACTGATGACCCAGGTCGTCAGCGGCGACATTCCCGCCTCAATTGCAGCACGCAGGCTACTGGCAGCGCATTTGGATCAAGCGTCAAAAGTCATCACATAAAGAAAGCAATTCATGCAGGACATCCTTGAACAACTCGAACAAAAACGCGCAGCAGCCCGCCTCGGCGGCGGTCAAAAGCGGATTGATGCGCAGCATGGCAAAGGCAAGTTAACGGCCCGTGAGCGGCTGGAACTGTTGCTCGATGAAGGCACCTTTGAAGAGTGGGACATGTTTGTTGAGCACCGCTGCAACGACTTTGGCATGCAAGACAACAAGATTCCAGGTGATGGCGTGGTCACCGGCTACGGCATGATCAACGGCCGACTGGTATTTGTTTTTAGCCAAGACTTCACCGTCTTTGGTGGTGCGCTGTCCGAAGCACATGCAGAGAAAATTTGCAAAGTGATGGACCAAGCCATGAAGGTCGGCGCACCCGTCATTGGGCTGAACGACTCGGGCGGCGCGCGCATCCAGGAAGGCGTCGCGTCACTCGGTGGCTACGCCGATGTCTTTCAGCGCAACGTCATGGCCAGCGGGGTGATTCCTCAAATCAGCATGATCATGGGCCCTTCTGCGGGTGGCGCGGTGTACTCGCCCGCCATGACCGATTTCATTTTCATGGTCAAAGACAGCTCCTACATGTTTGTGACCGGTCCCGAGGTGGTGAAAACCGTGACCCACGAGGAAGTCACGGCAGAAGAACTGGGCGGTGCCATCACGCACACCACCAAGAGCGGCGTGGCCGATCTGGCTTTTGACAACGACGTTGAAGCGCTCTTGATGTTGCGTCGTTTGTATAACTATTTGCCGCTGAACAACCGCGAAAAAGCCCCGGTTCGCCCCAGTGCAGACCCGGCCAGCCGCATGGACATGAGCTTGGACACGCTGGTACCTGAGAACGCCAACAAGCCCTACGACATGAAAGAACTCATCGTCAAGACAGTTGACGACGGTGACTTTTTTGAGATTCAGCCCGAGTACGCCAAGAACATCGTCATTGGTTTTGCACGTATGGAAGGCCAGAGCGTCGGCATCGTGGCAAACCAGCCACTGGTGTTGGCCGGTTGCCTAGACATCAAGAGCTCGATCAAAGCGGCGCGTTTTGTACGGTTTTGCGATGCCTTCAACATTCCGGTGATCACCTTTGTCGATGTGCCTGGGTTCATGCCAGGCACCTCGCAGGAGTACGGCGGCATCATCAAACATGGTGCGAAATTGCTCTACGCGTACGCCGAGTGCACGGTGCCAAAAATCACCGTCATCACGCGCAAGGCCTACGGTGGTGCGTATGACGTGATGGCCTCCAAGCACTTGCGCGGTGACGTCAACTTTGCCTGGCCAAATGCAGAGATTGCGGTCATGGGCGCAAAGGGTGCGGTTGAAATTATTTTCCGAGAAGACAAGGGCGACCCGGTCAAGCTGGCCGCCAAAGAAGCCGAATACAAAGCTCGCTTCGCGAATCCGTTTGTGGCCGGTAGCCGGGGCTTCATTGACGATGTCATCTTGCCGCACGAGACGCGCAAGCGCATTTGCCGCAGCTTGGTGATGCTGAAAGACAAAAAGCTCGAAAACCCGTGGCGTAAACACGGCAACATTCCGTTGTGAGCGTGGTCATGAAGAACTCTGTATTTCCCCGCATGGGTGGGAGCGGTCTGCCCAGTTACTTTGCTTCGTGTCCCCCGCCCTTCGGTCTCCTGCTTTACCTACGCAAAGCGCCTAGGCATATCGCTCTTGCCGTGGGGGTGTTAGGGCAACTGTGCAAGACCACCTACGTAGCCTTGAACGTGTGTGTCTGCCGCAGCGAAGTCAAGGAGGAGGCCGCAGGCCGGGGGACATGAGCGAAGGTAGATACACCGCGCTCAAGGCGGAGCGAAGAACCGCGCCCAAGGCGGAACGCGCAGCCGCCAACACCGTGTGAGCCAAATAAATATTGATTGAAAGCAACACCATGTTCAACAAAATTCTGATCGCCAACCGCGGTGAAATCGCCTGCCGCGTCATCCTCACAGCTCGCAAAATGGGCATCAAAACAGTGGCGGTTTACTCCGACGCCGACAAAGATGCACGCCACGTAGAGCTGGCTGACGAAGCCGTCAACATTGGCCCTGCGCCAAGCCGTGACAGTTATTTACAGGCTGAAAAAATCATTGCTGCCTGCAAACAAACAGGCGCCGAAGCCGTGCACCCAGGCTACGGTTTTCTGAGTGAAAACGCTGGCTTTGCCAAGCGCGTTGAAGAAGAAGGCTTGGTCTTCATTGGCCCCAAGCATTACTCGATTGCCGCCATGGGTGACAAGATTGAGTCCAAAAAACTGGCCGGTGCGGCCGGTGTCAACTGCATTCCTGGCGTCAACGACGCGATCGAAACCGCAGATAAAGCCGTTGAGATTGCCCAAAGCATTGGCTACCCGGTGATGATCAAAGCCAGCGCTGGCGGTGGCGGCAAAGGCTTGCGCGTCGCCTTCAATGACAAGGAGGCTTTTGAAGGCTTCACCAGCTGCCGTAACGAGGCTAAAAACAGCTTTACTGATGACCGCGTCTTCATTGAAAAATTTGTTGAAGAGCCACGCCACATTGAGATTCAGTTGATCGGCGACAGCCACGGCAATGTGATTTACCTGAACGAGCGTGAATGTTCTATTCAGCGCCGCCACCAAAAGGTGATTGAAGAGGCGCCAAGCCCGTTCATCAGCGAAGCCACACGCAAAGCCATGGGTGAGCAAGCCGTGCTGCTGGCACAGGCCGTGAAGTACCAGAGTGCCGGCACGGTGGAGTTTGTCGTTGGCAAAGACCAGAGCTTTTACTTTCTTGAAATGAACACCCGCTTGCAGGTCGAGCACCCCGTGACCGAATGCATCACCGGTTTGGATTTGGTCGAGTTGATGATTCGTGTGGCTGCCGGTGAAAAACTGCCGCTGACGCAAGCCGAGGTGAAACGCGACGGTTGGGCGATGGAGTGCCGTATCAACGCTGAGGATCCGTTTCGGAACTTTCTCCCCAGCACGGGTCGATTGGTGCGTTTTCAGCCGCCTATCCAATCCATGTTTGCGGCAGACATGACGAAGTTGCATGGCGTGCGAGTGGACACCGGCGTGCAAGATGGCGGTGAAATTCCGATGCATTACGACTCGATGATTGCGAAGCTCATCGTCCACGGCAAAGACCGGCTGGATGCCATCGCCAAGATGCGTGAAGCGCTGAACTCGTTTGTGATTCGCGGCATCAGTAGCAACATTCCTTTTCAGGCAGCTTTGCTGGCGCATCCTAAATTTGTGACCGGAGACTTCAACACCGGCTTCATCGCTGAAAACTACGGCCAAGGCTTTCGCGCTGAAGATGTACCGCACGATGACCCGGATTTCCTGATCGCCTTAGCCGCTTATGTCAATCGACGACTGTTGGGGCGGGCGGCTGGTATCAGCGGTCAGCTGCCGGGCCACGGCCTCACGGTGAGTGAAGATTTTGTCGTCATCGGCATGGGCGCTTCGGGTAACAACACATCGCAGCCGGTGCTGGTGCGCGACTATCAAACGGTGTCAGGCTCGAGTGCGGTGGAGACCGGCGGTAAGACCTATGAAATTTGCAGCTCCTGGCATCTGGGCGGTGCACGCATACGCGGTACTGTCAATGGCGAGGCTTTTTCGGCGCAGGTGGAGCGTGGTGTGGGTAAGAACCCACTGGCGATGCGTTTGATCCATAACGGCACCCGACTTGATGCGTTGGTATTCTCGCCACGGGCTGCTGAACTGCACAAAATGATGCCCTTCAAGGCGCCACCGGACATGAGTCGCTACGTGTTGTCACCCATGCCTGGCTTGCTGGTGGATGTGGCCGTGACGGTTGGTCAGAAAGTTCAAGCCGGTGAGCGGGTGGCCGTCATTGAAGCGATGAAAATGGAAAATGTTTTGTTTGCTATCGCGGATGGTGTAGTCA
The DNA here is from genome assembly GCA_947450695.1 of Comamonadaceae bacterium. Lineage (GTDB taxonomy): Bacteria > Pseudomonadota > Gammaproteobacteria > Burkholderiales > Burkholderiaceae_C > Polaromonas. Next base: position 14,913 of record CANFWV010000007.1, on the reverse strand, counting down.
GCAAAGTGCTCGCAACCAAGGGTGAATCGCTCACGGTGGATCAGCCTATTGTTGAATTCATTTAAAAAGTGAGGAGCTGCATGAACCGTCCATTCAAAGTCTTAGGTATTCAGCAAATTGCTATTGGGGGCCCTAGCAAAGCCAAACTACGCACGCTCTGGGTCGACATGCTCGGGCTTCTAGTGACAGGTAATTTCGTCAGTGAACGCGAGAATGTCGACGAAGATATTTGTGCCATGGGTGTTGGCCCGTTCAAGGTCGAAGTAGATCTGATGCAGCCGATTGATCCGGATAAAAAACCAGCTGTTCACACCACGCCGTTGAACCATGTGGGGTTGTGGATTGACGACTTGCCTCAAGCGGTGAGCTGGCTCACGGCGCAAGGCGTGCGCTTTGCACCCGGCGGCATTCGCCAAGGTGCGGCTGGTTTTGACATCTGCTTTTTGCATCCCAAGGCCAATGATGAATTTCCAATTGCGGGTGAAGGTGTGCTGGTAGAGTTGGTGCAGGCGCCGCCTGAGGTGGTAAAGGCTTTTGCGGCGATGGCCGCGTCTGTACATTGAAACTAATTCTGGAGTACACATGGATTTGTCCCGTTTCCCCCGCCGCCGTTATTCCGTTGGCCCCACGCCGCTTGAGTTTCTGCCGAATTTCACGCGCGCGTTATCGGAGCTTTGTCCCGATGGACAAGGACCGCAGATCTGGATCAAGCGCGATGACATGCTGGGTTTAACGCCCGGTGGTAACAAGACGCGCAAACTTGAGTTTCTGGCCGCCGATGCGTTAGCCCAAGGCGCTGACACATTGATCACTTGCGGTGCACCGCAGTCCAATCACTGTCGTGCGACCTTGTCATCAGCCATCAAAGAAAATATGAAGTGTCGCTTCGTCATCGAAGAACGCGTGCCCGACAGCTATAACGCGGACGCCAGCGGCAATAATTTTCTGTTTCGCCTGATGGGTGTGGAGACCGTCACTGTGGTGCCGGCTGGCACCAATATGCTGCTGGCAATGCAGCAGGTGGCCGCTGAATTGGCGGCTCTGGGCCGCAAGGGTTACATCGTGCCTGGCGGTGGTTCCAATGCCGTCGGTGGTTTGGGTTATGTGGCTTGCGCCCAAGAACTGCAACAGCAGTTTTTTGAGCAAGGCGTGCAGATTGACAGAGTCGTGGTGGGTTCAGGCAGTTCTGGCACGCACGGTGGTTTATTGGCGGGTTTTCTTGGCAACAACATCCAGATTCCGATCATCGGTATTGGCGTGAGTCGCGACCCGGTTGACCAAGACCCGCTGGTTCACAAAGAAGCGCAGGCCGTGGCTGATTTGCTTGGGCTGAGCATAACCATCCCGCGCGAGGCTGTGTTGAGTTTTGGCGATTGGTGGCGACCTAAGTACTCCGTACCGAACGCTGCCATGGTTGACGCGGTACAGATGTTGGCCCGCACCGAAGCTATTTTGTTGGACCCGGTTTACACCGGAAAAATCATGGCGGGCTTGATTGGCCTAGCTCGCAAAGGTTACTTCAAACCTGACGAAAAAGTGCTCTTTATCCATACCGGTGGTGCGCCTTCACTGCACGCTTTTGAGCCGGTGGTGTTGGGCCTGACCGAACTGCCAGCGGTCTAGTCGCCTAGTTGTTCAGCCTGCGGGCTCTTGCCCGCGCCAGCGCCGCTTCAATCACGGTGCGTTTGGAGTCCAACACGGCGCTGTCGGTGTGCCTTGAATGGGCCGCCACATCAGCCAAGACTGCTTCTGCTTTTTTCTCCAGCCGATCGGCTTGGACACGTGTTTCCCGTAGTTGCTTGATCTGGTGAAATGCATAACGACTGCGGGCGTCCTCAGCCTGTGTCGGCGACCAAGCCTTCCATCCGGTCTTCAGAGCTGTCACATTGACCAAGCTGATGCAATCCACTGGGCAGACGGGTATGCACAACTCGCAGCCGGTGCAGTGTTTTTCAATCACGCTGTGCATGCGCTTGTTGCTGCCGAGGATAGCGTCTGTCGGGCAGACCGGCAGGCACAAGGTGCAGCCAATGCACCAAGCTTCGTCAATCACCGCCACATGGCGCGGTCCTTCATGGCCATGGTTGGGATCCAGCGTCGTCACAGGTTGGCCGGTCAGAACCGCCAAACGATGAATGCCTTCATCGCCCCCGGGAGGGCATCTATTGATGGCAGCTTCGCTGGCGGCGATGGCCTGTGCATACGCGGCGCAGTCTGGGTAGCCGCAGCGCGTGCACTGGGTCTGCGGTAGCAAAGCGTTGATGTGTTGGGACAAACTCACAAAGTTAAAACTGACTAGGTGGGAACGCTTTTACTAACGGGCCGATTTTTTTTGACTGCAGCTGCAGGACGTGTTTTAGCCGCAGCCATTGAGACCGCTGGTGTTTTCCGCTTAGATGGCGAACTGGCCACGGGCTTGCTCGTAGTGCCCGCGCTGGCTGGCTTGTTGTGCGCCAGAATGAATGATTTCACCGCCGGGTAGGTGCTCTCACGCCAGCGGCGGCCGCTGAAAATACCGTAATGCCCAGCGCCTTTGACCTCAAGGTGTTGCTGGTTGGCCTTTGGAATACCGGAGCACAGACCATGGGCGGCTTTGGTTTGTCCAGAGCCCGAGATGTCGTCTAATTCGCCTTCTACCGTGAACTGTGCCGTAGTAGTGATGTCTTCCGGGCGCACACGTTCAGGGACGCCTTGTTCATTGCACACGTCCCACGTGCCATTGACTAGCTTGAACTCTTGAAACACGGTCTTGATGGTGTCGAGGTAGTAGTCGGCATCCATGTCTAGGACGGCGTTGTATTCGTCGTAAAACTTGCGGTGCGCTTCGACACTTGCGTCATCGCCTTTTAGCAAGTCTTTGAAGTAGTCGTAATGGCTGCTGGCGTGCCGATCTGGATTCATCGCGACGAAACCGGTGTGCTGTAAAAAGCCAGGGTAGACACGTCGGCCAGCGCCTGCAAAGTTACTTGGGACGCGGAAAATCACATTGTTTTCAAACCAGCTGTAGCTCTTGTTCATGGCCAGATTGTTGACGGCTGTGGGAGACTTGCGTGCGTCGATCGGGCCGCCCATCATGGTCATGCTCAGCGGTGTGGTTTCGCCACGGGAGGCCATCAGAGAAATTGCGGCGAGCACCGGGACGGTTGGCTGGCACACGCTGATAACGTGGCAATTGCCGTAAGCGCCTTGCAGGTGGCGGATAAATTCTTGAACATAGTTGACGTAGTCGTCTAAGTTGAAGCGACCCTCCGATAGCGGCACTGTGCGGGCATTTTTCCAGTCGGTGATGTAGACCTTGTGGTCTTTCAGCATGGTTTTGACTGTGTCGCGCAGCAGCGTGGCGTAGTGGCCGGATAGCGGCGCCACGATCAGAACCACCGGTTGCCCTTTGAGGCGTGTCAGCGTGGCTGGGTCGTCTGTGAAACGTTTGAAGCGTCGCAGCTCGCAAAAGGGTTTGTCTAGCTCAATGCGTTCATGAATCGCCACACTGGTGCCGTCGACGTCGACAGTGGTGAGGTCAAAACTTGGTTTTTCGTAATCTTTGCCAAGGCGATAGATCAGGCTGTAGCCGGCGGAGACGCGCTGTGCAAAGGGATTTTGACCAGCTGGCGTCAAGGGGTTGCTATAAAGCTTGGCCGCAGCCTGTGCAAAATCGACGAAAGGCTCCATCATCGTGCGTTGCGTTTCATAGACTTGATAAAGCATGGCGTAGCCCCTTTTTGGTGTGACGGCTGATAATGTTGCAGTGCAATATACCAGTAGCTGAGCTTGTTTATTAGGAGAGCAAACACTAATACGGTGCATGCGAAGGGTATCGTCGTCAACTTGGCGAAAGCTTCTTCACAATGCGTTGATACGACATGACCTAAGGTTAGGCGCGAGCGGCTGAAATTCAAGATGAAAGAAAGACAAAAGTGATATGGCTAACAGTTCTAGCAGTCTGTCGACACTTCAGTTCGATAAATTGAAACAAACTGATACTTTGCCCGTCTTGTTTGTCGGCCACGGCAGCCCAATGAATGCCGTGACCGACAACGAATATCGGCGCAGTTGGCAAGCACTAGGTGCGCGTTTTGGCTCGGACTGGCCGATGCCGCAGCTGATTTTGTGCATCTCCGCGCATTGGCTGACCGAGGGGTGGTGGCTGACCGCTATGGCGCAACCAAAGACAATTCACGACTTCGGTGGTTTCCCACAGGAGTTGTTTGACCAGCAGTACCCCGCGTCGGGTTCCCCTGAAGCGGCGACTGAGATCAGCCGGGCTGTGCGCCAGCGCATGTCGTTGCCTTTGGGTCTAGACATCAACTGGGGACTTGATCATGGCGCATGGTCTGTCCTCAAACCGATGTTCCCCAAGGCAGATGTGCCTGTGGTGCAGCTCAGCATGGACTACGGCCGTGCGCCCAGCGAGCACTATGCTTTGGCGCGCCAACTCAAGGCTTTGCGCCGCCGGGGCGTGCTGATAGTCGCCAGCGGCAACGTGGTGCACAACCTGGAGCAGGCGCAGCGCGGTGCATCATCAAATCAAGCCTATGACTGGGCTCTGGAGTTTGACCAAACCATCGGTGGCTATGTCCAGCAAGGGCAGCTGGATGCGTTGCAGAGTTTCCAGAAACTCGGTAGCCTGGCGAGGATGGCTCACCCGACGTACGAGCACTTGTTACCACTGCTGTACGCGGCGGGCGCTGTGGATGCTGGCGAGCCGATGAAGTTTTTCAACACCAGTTTTCAGCTGGCGTCTATTTCTATGCGCTCGATGATCTGGGGCGAGGCCTAGGTTAGATCACCTTGGCGATCGAAGCGCAGACGTAGTCGATGTTTTTGGTATTCAAGGCCGCGACGCACATCCGCCCCGTGTCGGTGCCGTAAACAGCGAACTCATTGCGCAGACGCACCATTTGGTCTTTGGTCAGGCCCGAATAGCTGAACATCCCGATTTGTTGGGTGATGAAACTCATGTCTTGCTTGACGCCAGCAGCCTTGAGTTTTTCAACCAGCAAGGTGCGCATTTGTTTGATACGTTCACGCATGACGGCCAGCTCCTGCTCCCATTGGGCACGCAGAGCAGGGGTGTTCAGCACAGCTGCAACCACTGCACCACCGTGAATCGGCGGGTTGCTGTAGTTGGTGCGAATGACGATTTTCAGCTGACTCAGCACACGATCGGCTTCCTCTTTGCTTTTGCACAGCACGCTCAGGGCGCCCACGCGCTCGCCATACAGGCTGAAGCTTTTGGAGAAAGAGGTCGAGACGAAAAAGTCCAGGCCAGCGGCCACGAACTTGCCAATGACCGCGCCGTCTTCGGCGATGCCGTGGCCAAAGCCCTGATAAGCCATGTCGAGGAAGGTGACCAATTCGCCAGCTTTCATGGCGGCAATGACCTCGTCCCACTGTGCTGCAGTGATGTCGTAACCGGTCGGGTTGTGGCAGCAAGCGTGCAGCACAACAATGGTGCCGGGCGCTGCCGCTTTGAGTGCAGCTAGCATGCCGGCGAAGTTCACGCCGCGGTTAGCTGCGTCATAGTAAGGGTAGCTCTCGACCTTAAAGCCGGCGTTGGTGAACAGTGCGCGGTGGTTTTCCCAACTTGGGTCGCTGATCAACACTTTTGCGTTGGGGTTCAGGCGCTTCAAGAAATCAGCGCCGACTTTCAGACCACCGGTGCCGCCAATACCTTGCACGGTCGCCACACGGCCACTCTTGACGGGTTCGCTGTCAGCCCCAAATACCAAGTTCTTGACAGCCGCGTCATAGGCGGCAATGCCGTCAATTGGCAAGTAAGCACGCGGCTTAGGTTCGTCAGCCATCAGCTTTTCGGCGGCTTTCACACAATCGAGCAAGGGTAATTTACCGTTGTCGTCGTAATACACGCCAACACCCAGATTGACCTTGGCTGGGTTAGTGTCGGCATTGAACTGCTCATTGAGTCCGAGAATCGGGTCCCGCGGTGCCATTTCGACGGTGGTGAACAAAGACATGGAAAATCCTTTGAAAAATAATGAAGCTGTTTGGACAAGTCGGGGCTTTAGGACGATCTTTTCGTCCAGCCACGGAATGTCGTATTCTGTTTAGTTGTCCGGAATTTTAACGGGCCAGGATTGAGGTTTATGCAAGAAGTCAATGAAGTTGTGGTTGTACCTGCCAGCGTGCCGGTTGAAGGGGCCTTGCCCGGACACTTTGTGAGCTTTCCGGGATCGCCTTTTGAGCTGTTCATGCCCTACGAACCGGCGGGTGACCAGCCGGCTGCGATTGCGCAATTGGTTGAGGGGATCAACGACGGTGAAGTGTTCCAGACCTTGTTGGGTGTCACCGGTTCGGGCAAGACCTTCACCATGGCCAATGTGATTGCGCAGATGGGTCGGCCGGCCATTGTGTTTGCGCCCAACAAGACGCTTGCGGCCCAGTTATACAGCGAGTTTCGCGAATTTTTCCCGAAGAACGCTGTCGAGTATTTCGTCAGCTATTACGACTATTACCAGCCCGAGGCCTACGTACCGCAGCGCGATCTGTTCATCGAAAAAGACTCGGCCATCAATGAGCACATTGAGCAGATGCGGCTGTCTGCGACCAAGAGCGTGCTCGAGCGTCGCGACACCATCATCGTAGCCACCGTGAGTGCAATTTACGGCATTGGGGCGCCCGAAGATTACACCCAGATGCGGTTTATCGCGCGTCTGGGAGACAAGATGGGCCAGCGCGACGTGATTGCTCGTTTGATCCGAATGCAGTACAGCCGCAATGACCAAGACTTTGCGCGTGGTACGTTTCGGGTACGCGGTGATGTGATCGACGTTTTCCCAGCGGAACACTCGGAGCTAGCCATTCGGATTGAGTTGTTTGACGACGAGATCGAATCGCTTCAGTTGTTTGATCCGTTGACTGGACGCATTCGGCAGAAGATTCCCCGTTTCGTCATCTACCCTAAAAGTCACTACGTGACGCCTCGCGACAAGGTCATGATCGCGGTCGAAACCATCAAGCTTGAATTGGTGGAGCGCGTCAAGCAATTCATCAGCGAGGGCAAGCTGGTCGAGGCCCAGCGCATTGAACAACGCACGCGGTTCGACTTGGAAATGCTGGGCGAAATTGGCCACTGCAAAGGCATTGAAAACTACACTAGGCATTTGAGTGGCGCTCCACCGGGCTCAGCGCCATCTACGCTGTGCGATTACATGCCGAAGGACTCGCTGATGTTCCTCGATGAGAGCCACGTCATGATCGGCCAGCTTAATGCCATGTACAACGGCGACCGCGCCCGCAAGACGACGCTGGTGGAGTACGGCTTCAGGTTGCCAAGTGCGCTTGACAACCGGCCGCTCAAGTTTGAAGAGTTCGAAGGCAAGATGCGCCAAGCTGTTTTTGTCTCAGCCACGCCAGCGGCGTATGAGCAGACGCACTCTGGCCGCGTAGTCGAGCAGGTGGTTCGGCCCACTGGCTTGGTAGACCCGCAAGTGGAAGTGCGACCGGCCACGCATCAAGTGGACGACGTGCTGCAAGAAATTCGCATTCGCGTTGAGAAGTGTGAACGTGTTCTGATCACAACGCTGACCAAGCGCATGGCCGAACAGCTGACCGACTACCTCACTGACAACGGCGTCAAAGTGCGTTATTTGCACAGTGACGTAGATACTGTCGAGCGGGTTGAGATCTTGCGTGACTTGCGGCTGGGGGCTTTCGACGTGCTCGTCGGCATCAATTTGCTTAGGGAAGGTATCGACATTCCCGAGGTCAGTCTGGTCGCTATTTTGGACGCAGATAAAGAAGGCTTTTTACGATCTGAGCGAAGCTTGATTCAGACCATCGGCCGGTCCGCCCGAAACCTCAACGGCAGGGCGATTTTGTACGCTGACCGCATCACAGACTCTATGAAGAAAGCCATTGGCGAAACTGAGCGTCGCCGCAACAAGCAGATCGCGTTCAACATTGAGAACAACATCACGCCGCGCAGTGTGGTCAAGCGCATCAAGGATTTGATCGACGGCGTTTACAGCGAGAAGTCCGGCAAAGAAGCCGAGAAGTTTGAGATGCAAAAAGCCATAGTCGAAGACATGAGCGAAAAAGACGTTGCCCGCGAAATCAAGCGTCTCGAAAAGCTGATGATTGAGCACGCTAAAAATCTGGAGTTTGAGAAAGCCGCCCGTGTTCGCGACCAGCTCAGCCAGATCAAAGCTCAAGCCTTTGGTGCTTCCGGCAAAGACAATGTGCCGTTGGTTCTTCTAACCGATGGATTGAAACCTTAAGTTGGTCTGGCTCAGGTGCCTGTAGGCCATGACCGTATGGCAACCTAGGATAATTAGCCTACTAAAACAGTCGGACTCTCTGTTATACTTGAGGAAATTAGTCGAGAACCAGAGTTCGAAGCAAATCTCCCTCGCAGCCACTTCTGTGAAACATACACAGTGGTCTGGGACAGTAGGGAAAACGTCCTTGGGGTCACAAGCCGCAAGGTGAGACAAATTGGTAGCCAAACCAACATTTACAGGAGCTTGAAAATGCGACTTACAACCAAAGGCCGTTTTGCGGTCACCGCCATGATTGACTTGGCCCTGCGCCAGAGCAATGGTCCCGTCACGCTGGCTGCTATCAGTCAGCGGCAGCAAATTTCTCTGTCTTATTTAGAGCAGTTGTTCGGCAAACTGCGCCGCCATGAATTGGTGGAATCTACCCGTGGTCCAGGCGGCGGCTACTCGCTCGGCCGTAAAGCAGACAAGATAACCGTTGCCGACATCATCGTCTCTGTCGACGAACCGATTGACGCGACCCATTGCGGTGGCAAAGAAAACTGCCTAGGCGAAGCCGGTCGTTGCATGACTCACGAACTGTGGGCCTCGCTGAACAGTCGCATGGTTGAGTTCCTAGACTCGGTTACTTTGCAAAAGCTGGTTGATGACCAGCTCGCCAAAGGTGTCGTGATTGAAAGCACCCCGCAAGTTAAAAAAGCTATCTTCAGCTCGCCGATTGCCAAGCCAATGCGCATCAATGCGCCGAATTCAGTTTTTGCCTTGGGTAACGCTTTCTCTAAGAGCTGATTTTCAATCAGCTGCCCACGTCATATTTCTCCGTTAACCAGCCTCAATCGAAGACACACACATGGAAACGCCTCACTTCCCCATTTACATGGATTACAGCGCAACGAATCCTTGCGATCCGCGCGTCGTGGACGCCATGATTCCTTGGTTACGCGAGCATTTCGGCAACCCTGCATCGCGTAGTCATGCGTGGGGCTGGGAAGCTGAAGCCGCAGTTGAAAAGGCGCGCGACAACGTGGCCGCCCTGATCGGTGCTGACCCACGTGAGATCGTCTGGACCAGCGGTGCGACCGAGTCTAACAACCTCGCGCTCAAGGGGGCTGCCCACTTTTACAAGAGCAAGGGCAAGCACCTGATCACGGTGAAAACCGAGCACAAGGCGGTGCTGGACACCTGTCGCGAACTTGAGCGCCAAGGCTTTGAAGTGACTTACATGGATGTGCAAGCCGATGGTTTGCTCGATCTTGATGCACTCAAAGCGGCCATCCGTCCCGACACCATCATCGTTAGCGTGATGTACGTGAACAATGAAATTGGCGTGATTCAAGACATTCCGGCCATTGGTGCGATCTGCCGTGAACACGGGGTTATCTTCCACGTTGACGCAGCCCAAGCCACGGGCCGCGTGGACATCGACATGTCCACGCTACCGGTTGATTTGATGAGCCTGACAGGCCATAAGACCTATGGCCCCAAGGGCATTGGCGCTTTGTATGTGCGCCGAAAACCGCGCATTCGCCTTGAAGCGCAAATGCATGGCGGCGGTCATGAACGCGGTATGCGTTCCGGCACCTTGCCAACACATCAATGTGTCGGTATGGGCGAGGCTTACCGCATCGCCAAGGAAGAGATGCACGAAGAGAACAAACGAATTCGCGCTTTGCACGACCGCATGTTGGCTGGCCTGAAAGACGTCGAAGAAGTCTTCCTGAATGGTCACGCCGAGAAACGCATTCCGCACAACCTGAACATGAGCTTCAACTTCGTCGAAGGCGAGTCGTTGATCATGGGTATCAAGGGTTTGGCGGTGTCGAGTGGTTCGGCTTGTACTTCGGCCAGCTTGGAACCCAGCTATGTTTTGCGTGCCCTTGGCCGTAGCGACGAATTGGCGCACAGCAGCTTGCGTATGACCATTGGCCGCTGGAGTACTGAAGAAGAAATCGATTACGCCGTGGCGACCATCAAAGAAAATGTGGCCAAGCTGCGCGAACTTTCTCCCCTGTGGGAAATGTTCAAGGATGGTGTCGATCTGTCGACCATCCAGTGGGCCGCACACTAACATTATCAATATCAGGAGTTAATCATGGCATACAGCGAAAAAGTAGTAGACCACTACGAAAACCCCCGCAACGTCGGTTCTTTCGAAAAAGGTGACGAAACGGTTGGCACTGGCATGGTTGGCGCGCCGGCTTGCGGCGACGTCATGAAGTTGCAAATCAAAGTGAATCCTTTGACCGGCGTGATCGAAGACGCACGTTTCAAGACCTACGGTTGCGGTTCAGCTATTGCTTCCAGCTCTCTCGTGACTGAGTGGGTCAAGGGCAAGACGCTGGACGAAGCGGCGAGCATTAAAAACAGTGCTATCGCTGAAGAACTGGCCTTACCGCCTGTCAAAATTCATTGCTCGATCTTGGCCGAGGATGCTATCAAGGCTGCGGTCAATGACTACAAACTCAAGCACGCTCACTAAAAGATTGATTCGCCACCATGTCCGTAACTTTGACAGATGCTGCAGCGCGCCATGTGACGCGTTACATGACCAAACGCGGCAAGGGCGTAGGCGTTAGGTTGGGTGTCAAGACCACGGGTTGCTCGGGTCTGGCCTACAAGCTGGAATATGCTGACGAAATTGCCCCCGAAGACGTTGTCTTTGAAGACAACGGCGTCAAGGTACTGGTCGACCCGAAGAGCATGGCTTACATCGATGGGACTCAACTGGACTTTGTCCGTGAAGGTCTCAACGAAGGCTTTAAATTCATCAACCCGAATGAACGGGACCGTTGTGGCTGCGGAGAGAGCTTTCGAGTCTGAGGCTCACTTCCGGCCCTGAACCGGCTGCCGCCTTCACCCCCGGTGCTGGCGGCTTTTTCTTGCTTTTTCCTGTTATGAACCTGCAATCTACAGACTTTGAATTGTTCCAGCTGCCTGTGCAGTTTGCGCAGCCGCGCGAGCTGATTGATGTGCGCTGGAAAGAACTCCAGCGCGAAGCCCATCCTGACAAGTTTGTGGCGCAGGGTGTCGCCGCGCAGCGGGTCGCGATGCAATGGTCTGTGCGAATAAACGAAGCTTATCAGCGCCTCAAAGATCCTTTAAAGCGCGCCAGCTATCTGTGCGAACTGCACGGCGCGCATGTCAACGCTGAAAACAACACGGCTATGCCAGCAGCATTTTTGATCCAGCAAATGGAATGGCGAGAAGCACTTGAAGACGCAACGACCCTAGCACAACTCGAAGTCATCGCCGAAAAAACCGCCGCAGCTGAGCTGGCCCAGCTGTCCGTCATTGCGCAAGCATTGGATGTAGCGCAAGACCATGTCAAGGCCGCCAACGAGGTTCGAAGCCTGATGTTCATCCAGCGTTTCGGTACTGAGGTTGAAACCCGTATCGACCAGCTCGCCAATTAATAAAGAACACACAAGAACATGGCATTACTTCAGATCTCAGAACCCGGCTACACCCCTGATCCACACCAGCGGCGCATCGCTGTCGGCATCGACCTTGGCACAACCCATTCGCTGGTGGCCAGCGTACGCAACGGCGTGGCCGAATGTCTGCCTGATGAGCAAGGCCGTGTGATTTTGCCGAGCGTTGTGCGCTATCTCAGCGCAGACAAACGCCAAATCGGCTTTGAGGCGCTAGCCGCCCAGGTTGAAGACCCGCACAACACCATCGCTTCCGTCAAGCGTTTGATGGGCCGCGGACTTCACGACATTGCCGACCCAAGCCGTCTCCCATACCAGTTGATCGACAAGCCGGGCATGGTGGGCTTGTACACTGCTGCTGGCGAAAAAAGCCCTGTCGAAGTCAGTGCCGAAATCCTGGCGACCTTGCGTTTTCGTGCTGAAGACACGTTTGACGATGAGGTTTATGGCGCCGTCATCACCGTACCGGCGTACTTTGACGAAGCTCAGCGACAAGCCACCAAGGATGCTGCACAACTCGCTGGCCTGAATGTATTGCGTCTTATCAATGAGCCCACAGCCGCGGCGATTGCCTACGGCTTGGACAACAACAGTGAAGGTGTCTTTGCGGTCTATGACTTGGGCGGCGGCACCTTTGACATTTCAATTCTGCGTTTGACGCAAGGCGTTTTTGAGGTGGTCGCCACGGGCGGCAACTCAGCACTTGGTGGTGATGATTACGACCGTGCTTTAGCCGATTGGGCTTTGGCTCAGACCCTTACTACAGCGGTTGATAGCGCTGGCGACAAGGCCGCTTTGCTGCGCTCAGCACGTGCAGTCAAGGAAGCATTGAGTAAGCAGGGCAGTGTTTCGTTTCAACTTGATTTAACAGATGCACGCATAGACACCATTGTCACGACTGCTGACTTCGAAACCATCACCGCTGCTTTGACGGCACAGACCATGACGGCGGTGCGCAAAGCTTTGCGCGACGCGAAACTCGGCAAAGACGAGATTCTGGGTGTGGTCTTGGTCGGTGGTTCAACCCGCATGCCGGCCATCCGGACCGCCGTTGCTGATTTCTTCGGTCGTGAGCCTTTGACCAACCTGAACCCGGACGAAGTAGTTGCGCTGGGCGCTGCGATCTCCGCCAATCAACTGGCCGGCAACCACACGGGTGACGAATTATTGCTGCTTGATGTAATCCCTCTTTCTTTGGGCATCGAGACCATGGGCGGTTTGGTTGAGCGCATCGTGCCTCGCAATCAGACCATTCCGACGGCGATGGCCCAAGACTTTACCACCTACAAAGATGGCCAAACAGCCTTGGCATTGCATGTTGTGCAGGGTGAACGCGACTTGGTGGCCGATTGCCGAAGTCTGGCGCGTTTCGAGCTGCGCGGCATTCCTCCGATGGCCGCTGGCGCAGCACGAATCCGCGTGACCTTCACGGTCGACGCTGACGGTCTGTTGAGCGTCAGTGCCAAAGAGCAGGGCAGCGGGGTGGCTGCACAGATTGACGTCAAGCCGTCTTATGGTCTGTCGGACGACGACATCGCCCGTATGTTGCAAGAAAGTTTTTCGACAGCTCAGCAGGACATGCAGTCGCGCGCCTTGGCAGAAGCCCGCGTTGACGCAGATCGCATGCTGCAAGCCACGCAAAGCGCGTTGAGCGCAGATGCCGACTTGCTCGAAGCCGAAGAAAAGTCGAACATCGATACCCTCATGGCCGCAGTTGCCAGCGCCCGTGTTGACGCAGACGCCGCCAGCATTGAAGCCGCTAATCAAGCCTTGGCTAAAGGCACAGAAAACTTCGCCGCACAGCGAATGAACCGCGGTATTCAAAAAGCCTTGGCCGGAAAAAACATTTCTGCGGTTTGACGCAGACCACCCCGTTTATAAATTATCAGATCACAAAATCATGCCCATCATCAAAATATTGCCGCATCCTGAATATTGTCCGCAAGGCGCTGAAGTTAGCGCGCCCGCAGGTACTTCCATTTGTGAAGCGTTGCTCGAAAACCATATCAACATCGAGCACGCCTGCGACATGAGTTGCGCCTGCACCACGTGTCACGTCATCGTGCGCGAAGGCATGAAGTCGCTCAACGAGCTAGATGAAAATGAAGAAGACTTGTTGGACCGCGCTTGGGGATTGGAGCCCAACTCGCGGTTGAGTTGCCAGGCCTTTTTAGGCCAAAGCAATGTGACCGTCGAAATCCCCAAATACACTGTCAATCACGCCAAAGAACTTCATTGAACTGCGTTGGTTTTGGAGCTGATGTAGGTCCAGAGGCAGAGCGATAATTCAATCTATGCGTCAAATTGTTCTAGATACCGAAACGACTGGTCTTTCTGCCGAAAACGGCGATCGCATCATTGAGATTGGCTGCGTTGAACTGTTCGCCCGCAAGCTGACCGGCAACAACCTGCATTTTTACCTAAACCCTGGCCGGGACAGCCATGAAGACGCGCTCAAAGTCCACGGCATCAGCAATGAATTTTTGCGTGACAAGCCGAAGTTTTCGGCGGTAGCCGATGAGTTGCTGGCTTATCTGGCGGATGCTGAAGTCATCATCCACAACGCACCGTTTGACGTCAGTTTCCTGAACAAAGAACTGTCCCTGATCGGCAAGCCACCGCTGAAAGATGTCGTGGCCAAGGTCGTCGACAGCCTGATGATGGCCAAGGAGTTGTTCCCGGGTAAACGTAACTCGCTGGATGCTTTGTGTGACAGGCTCGAAGTGGACAACGCCGGCAGAACGTTGCACGGCGCCTTGCTTGATGCCGAGTTGCTGGCAGACGTTTACATTAACCTTACGCGCGGTCAAAACAGCTTGGTGATGGACATGGGTACGGAGCCAGATGCCGGTGTTGCTATTCAAATTGTCGACCTGACCACTTTTGATTTGCCCCTTCTCTTGGCCAATGACCAAGAGACGACTGCTCACGAGGCGCTGTTGACTGGCATCGACAAAGCCAGCAAAGGCAAGACAGTGTGGCGTGCTCTGACTACTTGAAAATTCAGTGCTCTACGCAGGTATCTCTAAAAAAACTCATATAATATGAGGCTTGCTGAAAAGCACCGGGAGATTAGCTCAGGGGTAGAGCATTGCATTCACACTGCAAGGGTCGCAAGTTCGAAACTTGCATCTCCCACCAAAAAACGTAATTAAATCAAGGACTTAGCTTAACGGCCTAGTCCTTTTTTTGGCTAGTGTCTAATAAGTGTCTAAATCTGCCTTGGCTGTTCTTGGACTAATCGG
>CANFWV010000006.1 GCA_947450695.1 Comamonadaceae bacterium | reverse complement strand
GTAGGGCGCGTAGTTGCCGTGCCATGCCACCACGTCCAGCGGTGAATGGCCGATGCGCGCCGACCATAGATGGCCGTTGAACTTGGTGAGCAACTCGAAGTCGCCTTCAAGGTCTTCGTAAGCGGCCACCGGGGTGCGAAAGTCACGCGGGTTGGCCAGCCCGTTGGAACCAATCACGCCCAGGTCGGGAAGCTTGAGCAATGCGCCGTAGTTCTCGCAGACGTAGCCGCGCGCCTGGCCGTCGGGCAAATGCACCTTAAAGCGCACACCGCGCGGAATCACCGCAATTTCTTGCGGCTCAACCTCGATCACACCCATCTCGGTCGCCAGCACCAAGCGGCCTTCTTGCGGCACGATCAGCATCTCGCCGTCTGCGTTGTAAAAGTAGCGCGTCTCCATCGATCGATTCGCCGCATACAAATGAATACCGCAGTTGGCGTTACCGGCCATGCTGACCATGCCGTCCACAAAGTCTGTCGGCGCACTGACGGCATCGGGCATAGGCAAGGGGTCCCAGCGCAACTGGTTGGGCGGTGTCGGGACTTCGTCAAAGCGACTCAGCCAGCGGCTGTCTGGAATACGCTCGAACGGCAGGTGCATGGCGGCCGGACGAATCCGGTACAGCCAGGAGCGGCGGTTGCTGTGGCGCGGTGCGGTGAAGGCGGTGCCGGACAGCTGCTCAGCGTACAGCCCGTAAGGGGCCTTCTGCGGCGAATTGCGGCCTTCGGGTAGCGCGCCGGGAAAGGCCTCGGTGGCGAATTCGTTGGCGAAGCCGCTTTGGTAATCAAGGGTCTGGGCTGTCATGGTCTGACCTCAACTGGAAGGCATGGAGCGTTGCGGAAGAAACGCGGCGACAAATTCAGGTGCTGGATAACGGTTTCAAGCCAGCGCCCAAGCAGCCTGCATTGAAGACCGCTGGCCAAATACCGCATACCACGCCGCCACGTTGGGATAGGTGCTGCGCCACGCCAGTTCAGAAAATCGCAAATCAAGGTACCAAAGCGCGCATCCGATCGTCAGTGATCCAATATCCACCCGCCCATGCAGCCATTCAGATTGCGTTTCGAGGTGGGCTAGAGAAGTCGACACCTTGTCCAGCTGACCGGCTCGCCATTCTGCCCAACGTAACACTTCGGGACGGGCGACGTCTTCATAGCGGGCCAAAAGACAGGCATCGAGGATGCCGTCACCAAGCGATTGCAGGGTCAGGGTCTCCCAGCGTTCTTTCCCCGCGCGCGGAAACAGCGTTCCACCCGCCAGCGTGTCGAGATACTCACAGATAACCCGGCTGTCGTAGAGCACCTGTCCGTCATCGGTAAAGAAGGTCGGCACCTTTCCAAGCGGGTTGCTGACAATGATTTCTTGATCGCGTTGCACCGGGCCGGCATTGGACGGCAACAGTTGCATCTGTTCGTTGAGGCCGAGTTCATGCGCCACCACCAGGCATTTGCGAACATAAGGTGAGGTCGTCGAGAAGTAGATTTTCATAGCGCTTTCAATGAGAGAGTGAAAATTCAGGACGCCGCATGCGCAGCGTGTCGACCGGCAATCCAGCCAAACGTCAGCGCAGGGCCCAACGTGATCCCAGGTGCAGGATACTCGCCGCCCATGACGGAGTGCATGTCGTTGCCCACCATATACAAACCGGGGATGGGCTGGCCTTGCAGATCGAGCGCTTGAGCGCTTTCATTGCAGTGGATACCGCAGGCCGTGCCGATATCGCCGGCATAGACCTTGACCGCGTAAAACGGGCCTTGTTGCAGTTTGCCCAGACAGGCGTTGGGCTGCTGCTCAGGGTCTCCAAGGTAACGGTTGTAGGCGGTACTGCCTTTGCCAAAGTCTTCGTCATGGCCGCTCTCGGCAAAGCGGTTGAATCGGGCTGTTGAAGCTGCCAATCCATCAGCGTCAACACCGATCTCGGTCGCCAGCGCACGCAGTGTAGGTGCTTGATGCAAATAACCAGCGCGTACCAAGTGGTCGCGTGGACGACCGCCAGGCAAAGCCAGACCGACACCCCAACGTTCCATGAAATCGTGATCGCACACCAGGAATGCCGGGAGGCTGGGCACCGTCTTGTTTGATCGATACATACCCAACACAAACTCGTGATACGAGGTGGATTCATTGACAAAACGTTGCCCGGCCGCATTCACCGCCATCAAGCCAGGTTTCGCGCGATCCCAGACCAAGTGCGGATAACGCACCTCAGTCCCATCTGGCTTTTTGAGGATGGACACAGGCGCCCAGAAAGCGGGGCTGACATGACCGGAGCCGAGGGCTGCACCCACCTCACGGGCGAGCGTGATGCCCTCACCTCGATTGGCCTGTGGCGACATCGACCAAGGGCCCGTGGGCTGCGGATACAGCTCGTTCCGTAATGACTCGCTCCAAGGGAATCCACCTGTTGCAACGATGACACCTTGACGGGCATGCACTGAGATCCTTTGCCCGTTGCGGACCAAGCTAACACCGTTGACACGCCCGTCTTTTAGGAGCAACTGCCCTAGCGACGCGTTCAACCAATAGTCAATATCGCGGTCCAAGACGCTTTTGAACAAACGACCCGCCAACGCATTGCCCAACACCAAACGCGTGCCACGCTGGTAGCCACGCAATCGGTCGCTGAAATAGCGCATCACCAGTTTCATGCCCTCGCGCCAGGACGTGAATGAACGCGTCACCGCGAGCAAATGCTTCGCGTCCGTCATGGTGATCATCATGCCGCCGAGCACCATGAACTCGCGCAAAGGATCGCGCAGTTCGCTAAATTTTGGGCCAAGCAAGCGGCCATCGAACATGGCCGGATCGAGCGACCGACCGCCCAATGCAGCACCTTCACGGTCCGGGTAATAGTCTGGCGAGTAGCTGCGGGCCACCAGCTTGACCTCGGTGTGCTTGTCGAAAAAATCGACCATGCCAGCACAGGCCCGCAAATAAGCGCGCTGCATATCCGCCGGCGCTGCATCGCCGACGGTGTTCTGCATATAAGTCCAGACCTTGTCAAAGGTGTCCGGGTGCCCGACCTTGTCTGACTGTGCATTGAGGGGCGCCCACACGGCACCGCCGGACACGGCGGTGGAGCCACCAATGCGGTCAGATTTTTCAACCAACAGCACGCGACGACCCTCGATGCTCGCGGTCAAAGCCGCCGCCATGCCACCAGCACCAGAGCCAACCACCACCACGTCGTACTCAGCATCCCAATGAGTTGTGCTCATGAACCTGACCCTCCCAGGGATTTGCCACCGTCGACGAACAGAACTTGGCCGGTGATGAAGCTGGTCAGCGGCGACACAAGAAAGGAAACCGCTTGGGCAATATCCTGGGGCAAACCGGCTTTACCGGTGGGTTGCAGGGCCAACTGCTGAGCCAGCCGCTCAGGCGACAGGGATCTCAGAAGGGGGGTGTCTATCAGACCGGGAGCAATCGCATTGACCAGAATACCGCGCGGCGCCAACTCCATCGCACTGGCCCGGGTGTAGCCGACGACCGCCGCCTTGGAGGCGACGTAATGTGGATGATTTCGGGCGCCCAGATATGCGCGGGAGGCGATGTTGACGATACGTCCACCGTCAGCCATGGTCTTGGCGACTTCTTGCGTCAAGGTGGCGACCGCGATCAAGTTCACCTCATAGGCGCGGCGGAAATCGGCGGTGGTGACTTCAAGAAATTGGCGCTCGTCAAATATGCCTGCGTTGTTCACAAGCGCGCTGATGGGCGGTAGCGTGCGGATCAAATCGCGCACGGCGGTTTCGTCAGTGAGGTCTAGAACGCGACACTGAACGTCAAGGCCCAGTGCTTGCAAGCGCTGCGTCTCCTGGTTGGCCAATGCGGCATCGCGATCCACCATGACCACGGAAAATCCATCACGGGCCAAGCGCTCCACGGTGGCTAGACCCATACCGCCCGCGCCGCCTGTCACCAAAGCCATCGGTTGACTCATTTTGAGATCCTTCATGCCGAGAGAAAGCCACCGTCAACCGGCAGCACCACACCATTCACATAGCTCGCCATGTCGGAGGCGAGGAAGACCACCGGTCCCACAATTTCATGGACCTCGCCACCCCGTGCCATCGGCGCGCGCTTCATGAACCAATCTGTTCCACCCGGAACAGCCAGTTGGGGCGCGACCATGTCAGTCAACATGAGGCCTGGCGCCACCGCATTGACCCGCACCCCAAATGGCGCCAAGTCACGTGCCAAGGCTTGTGTCAACGACCGTACCGCCCCCTTTGAAGCGACGTAGCCGGCCGAAGAAGTGCCACTGACAAACGCCACGATCGACGACAAGTTGATGATGCAGCCGTGCGAGGCCTTCAGCGCCGGCACGAAGGCGTGCGTGACGTTGAACAGCCCTTCGAGGTTGACGGACATGATGCGGTCCCAAAGTTCTGGAGCCTGCGGATCATCGATGCTGGCACGTCCTGAAACACCCGCGTTGTTCACCAGAATGTCGATCGGGCCTAACCGTTCGGTCACTGACTGGGCGAATTGGCGCACGGCTTCGCGATCAGTGACATCTAGGACTTCGCTCCAAGCTTGGCCACCTTGATCGGTGATCAGCTTGGCGGCAGACGCCGCTCGATCGGCATCAATATCGACCACGAGAACGCGTGCGCCTTCGTGTGCAAAACCCTGCGCGATGGCAGAACCCAGTCCACCGCCCGCCCCCGTCACCAAAGCCAGCTTGTCTTTCAGTAAATTCATGAAATGGTCTCTTTTGTTAAGGCTGCAATAGGTTTTAAACGCCCAGATAGGCTCGGCGCACGGCCGGATCGTTGATCAACTGTTCTGAGGGGCCGTGAAGATTGATTTCGCCGTTTTCTAAGATGTAGGCGTAACTGGCCACCGTCAGGGCCAGCCGGACATCCTGTTCGACCAGCAGGATCGTCAATCCCTGCTCGCGGTTGAGCTTCAAGATGGACTCAAAGATCTGTTCGACCAGCACCGGCGACAGCCCCATGGAAGGTTCGTCGAACATGATCATGCGCGGGCGCGACATCAGTGCCCGACCAATGGCCAACATCTGCTGCTCTCCGCCCGATAGCGTCGCAGCCCGCTGCTCACTGCGATCTTTCAGACGCGGGAACATGGCATAAACCTTTTCAAAATCTTCCGCCATGCCCTGACGGTTAGGACGAAGAAAGGCCCCGAGTTCCAGATTTTCACGGACGCTCATCTCCTTGAACACCTCGCGTCCCTCCGGGACTTGCACCAGACCGCGGCGCACGATTTCATCGGAGGCCAGGCGGTGGATGGCCTGCCCCTCGAACAAGACTTCGCCGACGCCCGGAGTTATCAAATGAGACACCGCATTCAAGGTGCTGCTTTTGCCCGCGCCATTGCTTCCAAGCAGGGCCACAATGCCCCCCTTAGGCACTTTGAGTGACACATTGGAGAGGGCCTGAATGGCACCATAGGATGCACTGATGCCGCGCAATTCGAGCAAGATGTCAGACATGGGCGGCTCCCTTGCCGAGGTAGGCTTCAATCACAAGCGGATCCTCGCTAATCTCTTTGGGCGTTCCTTCTGCAATTTTTTGACCGAAGGACATGACGGTGATTCGATTGGAAATAGACATGACCAGTTGCATCACGTGCTCCACCAGAAGCACCGTGATGCCATCGCGCTGAACCAGTTCGGTGAGCAATTGGTCCAAGTTTTCGATGTCACTGTTGCGCAGTCCTGCGGCCGGTTCGTCCAACAACAAGAGGCGCGGTTTAAGCGCCAATGCACGGGCCAGCTCGAGCAACTTTTGGTGCCCGAAATCGAGCTCAATCGCTCGGGTGTGGCGGTCATGCGTGAGGCCTACGCGTTCGATCAAACTGTCCACCAGATCGCGGGTTTCCCCACTCGGCGGTCGCAGCAGCCCACCCAGCGTATGGGCACTGTGAGAATGGCAACCCAGCATCACGTTTTCGTAGACGCTGAGTTCACTGAACAATTCCAGATTTTGGAAAGTACGTGCCACACCGAGCCTAGCCATGCGCGTAGGTACATGGTGGGTCACGTCCTCACCTTCAATGCGGATACATCCCATAGTCGGCTGGTAGTAACGAGAAATGCAGTTGAAGGTCGTGGACTTGCCCGCCCCGTTGGGTCCGATCAGTGCGTGGATGGTGCCGCGCTGCACTTGGAAGGACAGGTTGTCGACGGCAGTGAGTCCGCCAAAGCGCACGGTGATGCCTTCAATGTCGAGAAAAGGTGGGGTGCTCATTGCTGCGCCTCCCCACTGCCTTGGCGAGCAGCGCGTTTGTTCCTGTCAGCAAATAAACCTTTGGGTTTGAACATCATGAAACCCATCAGGATCACGCCGTAGATCACTTCCTGAACGGAGGTGACCTGCCGCAATAACTCGGAAATCAGCCCAAAGGCGATGGCACCCGCCACGGCGCCACGCACAGAACCCATCCCCCCGACCACGACCATGGTCAACACCAGGATGGTGGTCTGAAAGCCCAGACTCTCTGGGTGAATGAAGGACGTGAACAAGCTGTACATGCCGCCGGCAATGCCGGCAAATGCCGCAGAGATAGCAAACGCGCTTTGCTTCATCGCCTTGACATTGATGCCCATGGCCATGGCCGCCACATCGCTTTCACGCACGGCACGCAATGCGGAGCCATATTGAGAACGCGATAAGGCCACCGTCAGCCAGAGCATCAATGCAGCCAACACCACGACAAACGGGTAGGCCTGCAGGTCATTCGTCAGTCGGTAACCCAACAATTCAGCTGGCTGCATACGCATGCCATTGGAGCCGCCAGTGACCTTGTCCCAACTCAGAAAGACCCATTGCATCGCCTCTCCGAACGCAAACGTTGCCAGGGCAAGATAAATATCGCGCATCCGTAAAGCCAGAAAACCAATCAAGTAACCCAGCACGGCAGACAGCATCCCGCCGGCCAAAATAGAGACGACAAACGGCGGATGCCATGCCGAATTGATCAAACCCGCAGTGTAAATACCGATGCCGTAGAAGGCAGCATGCGACAGTGCAAACTGGCCGGCCTCGCCGATCACCACGTGCATGCCGAGCGCCAGCACCACGAAAACCAGCAACAGATTTACGACATAGAGGACGTAGCCCGACACCGTGAATGGCAGCACAAACAATATCAACGCGCCGACAAGCAGCGCCCAGTGATCACGCGTCATCGTTCTCATACTTTTTTCACCTGCGGCTTGCCGCCGAGAAGGCCTTGTGGACGCACGATCAGGGTGATGAGAATGGCCAGAAATGGCGCCACCACGATGGCATTGGTCGAAATGAAAAGTCCCACTAGATTTTCGACAATACCAATGATCAGTCCACCCAAGACCGCACCAGGTAGGCTGGTAAAGCCGCCCACGATGGCAGCGGCATAGGCCAAGATAGCGATATGCGCAATGTCCGGTGTGATCAACACCTTGGGCGTGATCAGCAGAGCGGCCAGCGCCGAAATCAGCCCGGACAGCGCCCAGACCAACATGCGAATGCGCGACAGCCGAATGCCAACGATTTGAGCCGCGCGGGGATTCATGCCAACGGCACGCATGGCCTTGCCTATCCGTGTCTTGCTGAACATCAGATAGATCAACACCATCACAACGACGGCGACCACGAAAATAGCGACATCGAGGCGCGTCAAAAATGCGTCACCGATGATCACTGGGTCGTTGGACACCAAGGAAGGCAATGACCTTGGCGTGTCACCCAGGCCCGTCAATCGAACCAATCCTTTCAGGGCATAAGCCAGACCCAGGGTGGCGATCACCAGCTGGGGACCAACGCCTTTTGAGCCGGTGACCCTTTCCATCACGACACGCTGAAACAAGGCGGCACCACCAGCGACCATCAAAATGGTTGTGGGTACCACCACCACATAAGGAAGTTCTGCGATCAGCAGCAGCGTCAACGCCACATACCCACCAATCATGAAAATTTCGCCTTGTGCAAAGTTCGGCACGTCGGTGGTCTTGAATATCGCGACGATCGCGATTGCGAGCAGCGCATAGACGCTGCCCGTCACCAAGCCGGAGAGCACGCCCTGCTGCAGAAATAACCAAGCATCGCTAAGACTCATATTGCTAAGGGTGTCTCAATGTGCTTTGCACATTGAGACACCCACCTCCTGGGTAATGGGGTTACTTGGGCTGATAGGTCCACAAGCTGCGATAGGCCCCTGGCACCACCGTCATGCTGTCGCCGTTGAATTTCAAGTAGATCGCCGACTTCTGGCCCGCATGGTCAGTCGCCGTCAACTCAATGGGACCGGCCATCACGCCAGACTCAAATTTGGTCTGCGACAGTGCCGTCAGGAACTTCTCGCGGGTGGGGTTGGGACCTGCGGCCTTCAGCGCATTGACCACCGTCATCGCGGAAGGAATGCCATAAGGCATGTAGGTCTGTGGGTAGCCAGGCTTGGCAGCGAGTTCCGGGTAGTAGAGCTTGTACATGTCGTAAACCCACTTGAGCTTGGCGCCACCAGCGACATCGGTCATGACTTCCTGCAGGTAAACATTTTTGAAGGCCTCTTTGTTGCCCACGTTTTCGACCAGTTGTTTCAGGTCAGCCGTGCCGTTGACGGCAATCACGATGGGCTTATTCCAGCCGAGCTCATAGGCTTTTTTGACAAGCAGGCTGACTGGGCGTGCATAGGTCGTGATCAGTAATACGTCAGGATTAGCCGCACGGATCTTGAGCATCGGTGCGGTGACATCGGTCAGAGTGGGATTGATCGACTGGACCTGTAGTTCCACGCCGATCTTCTTGGCCTGGAATTCTGCTGCTTCAAGATTCCAGCCACCGTAAGCGTCGTCGTGGTTGATGTAGCCGATTTTTTTGCCCTTGATCTGCTCTGCCGCAAACTGCACCATCGAGCCACCAACGGCACGTTGCGAAATTGAGAACGCACCGTAGATGTATTTAGAGGGTGGATAAAGCGCCCCATCGCCAGAGGCATTGAGCATGACAAAGGGAATCTGTGAGCGCTCAACGTATTCACGTGCGCCGACCACAGCCGCCGAACAAGAGCCGCCATTGAGGATAAAGACCTTGTCCTGCTCCGTCAGCTTCTTCACCGCTGCCAGTAAATCGTTCGCGTTGCAACGATCATCTTCAACGACCAGTTCGATCTTGCGGCCATGGATGCCGCCTTCCTTGTTGACCTTGTCGTAGTACATCTTGGCGGCGTTGATCACATCAAAGCCATAAGCCATCGAGTTGCCCGACAAGGGACCGAAAAGACCTATCTTGATCGTCTTGTCGGTCAGCCCAGGCTCCTGCTGCGCTTGGACTGCACCCGTGGCCGCCACAACCATCAAGGCCGCGGCGAAAGGTTTAAAGAAATTCATACTGTCTCCTTCATAATTTTTAAAAAGGGCGATTGGTAAGACCCTGCCCAACAGGTCATTGCATGCGATAGCCACCGTTGACATCGATAACACTGCCAGTGATGTATTGAGCGGCGGGGGAGATCAGGTAGCTGACCGCCGAAGCGACGTCATCGACCGTCCCGATACGGCCCAATGGAATATTTTGCGAAGCTGCGAGCAATGCGCCACTACTGCCTACCGTGCTTCGCAACATGTCAGTGTCAATCAGACCGGGGGAAATGGCGTTGGCCGTGATGGACAAATGAGCGGACTCACGCGCAAAGGCTTTGGCGTAACCGAGCACGGCTGATTTGGCCGCGATGTAGGCGGCGCTGGAGCGATACCCCCCAAGTTGAGCCGCCACCGAGCCAAAGAACACGACACGACCTTGCGCAACAGGCAATGCTTCTCTCCGGCGCAAATAGTCGCGGCTGCAAAGAAAGGCACCGCTTGCATTCACCGCAAAGCTGCGCTCCCAGTTGTCTAAGGTCATGTCTTTGATCAGTGGCCGTTCGCCGCCAGGCAAGATCAGCGCCCCAGCCACACAAACCAGTACCGAAACAGGCCCCTGAGCGGCCTCAACGTCGTCAAACAAGTTGCTCACCGCAGCCTCATCCGTCACGTCCACGGCATGCCCTGCGTGTCCGCTCCCCAAGCTTGAGGCGACGCGCCGTGCGTTTTCACCATCTATATCGGCCACCACCACGCGCAGCCCCGACTTTGCCAACTGGCGGCAGACAGCTTCTCCGATACCGCGGCCACCTCCGGTCACGATCGCCAACCGGTTGTCATTTGCCATGAGGGTCATAGCATCTCCTTGCTTGAAATTAAGTCTCTTATATGTGAACCACCCATCATGTATACACAGACAAAAGTTTTCATCGGTATTTACCCTAAATTTGAATAAATTAACAAAATATGTATACTTAAAAGAGAATTGACTATTGTGTAAAGATATAAATCATGCAGACACTGTCCCAGCAAATCACAGATAAATTGCGTGGATTGATCCTTCATGGGCGGTTCAAACCAGGTGAGCGCATAGAAGAGATCCCCATCGCCATCTCCATGGGGGTGTCCCGTACGCCCGTACGCGCAGCGCTAGCAACGCTGGCCAGTGAAGGGCTGATTGATCACTTGCCGAAACGCGGTTACTTGGTCCGGGTTTTTGAACTGGATGTGATTCTGGCGGCCTACGAAGTACGTGCGGTTTTAGAAGGGCTAGGTTGCCGCAATGCAGCTCAGCGCGGTTTGAGCGAGGCACAGACCCAAAAACTACTGCAGTACTTGAATGAAGGCGACCGCATTCTGGCCAAAGGGACGCTGTTACCGGAAGACCATGAGCCCTATCAACAGATGAATGTCAACCTGCACAATACTTTGTTGGAAGCGTCAGGGAATCCCTGGGTCGGCCGATTTGTTGAACAAGCCAACCATATTCCCTATACGTCCGATCGGATCGTGCTGTGGGACGTCAGCCATGAGGTGATCTTGCGTTCGCATGGCGACCACCACCGCATCATCGAGGCCATCATCAAGCAAGACACGGCCCGCGCCGAAGGACTGATGCGCGAACACGTTTACTACGCAGGGGTTATTTTTAAAAATAATTTCCAACGCTTGATGGACGCCCGTGGACTCGCCGGAAATGAATAGTTGAGGCAATTCAGAAGCCGGCCAACTCTGCCAGCTGCGCTTTCAACGCCGCATTTTCAGCGCTGAGCGTGGTGATGGTTTGCTTTAAACGCGCAATCACGCCTGCAGGCGAATCGGGTTCGCTGCGCTCGACAGCACGGCTTTCCCGGACTTGGCGAGCGGCTTGCTGAAGTTCTTTTTTACCGCCTGCCGCAGCCGCCACCTGATCCGCAACGGGCAACGACGCCACGTTGGCAGCGGCGGTGATTGAAATAGAACCCGACTTGACGGCGGCGACCAGCTCGGGCGCAGCTGTTTGTTGAATCTTTTTGATATGGTTCAGGGTACTGCTGCTGAGGCGGGCAGCTTTGGCTGTCGCGTCGCTGGTGGTCATGGCTTCAACATGATTGTTGGCAGCGCTGGATACAGGAACGACCGATGACTCCGTTGTTGCTGCATCCGCCACTGCCGGCACGCTGTCAGTCAAAATGTCTTTTCTACGCAGTGCCAACACGCCACGCTGGAAGTCAGACAAGCTGCGCCGGCCTAAGTGTTGGTCGATCATCCACAAATGAACGTCGTCCATGGACTTGAACTGGGTGTTTTGCACGGTGTTGAAAGCAATGCCGTGCTGGCTGCAAATACCGTAGCGGTTGTGGCCGTCCACCAGCACGTCGCCCCAGAGCACCAAGGCGTCGCGACAGCCTTCGGCCAGCAAGCTGCGTTCAAGGGCTTCATGTTCGTGAGGGGTCAACGGGTCAATGTACGCGCGCAGCTCTTCGCTGACAGTGATGTTCATAGATTAGATTTTGAAGACGCAAACCGGTTGGTTTGCTTGAATTAACGCGGTTTACGGGAGGGCTTGAGCCCCGCGGTCTTGGCCGAGCCGTTGTCACGCGGCGGCAAGCCGGTGTGCTGGGTCAGCAGGCGGCCTTTGACCGGTGCAGCAGTTTTCAACGCGACGGTGGTCGAGTTTTTCTTGCGTGCGCTGGTGTAGCCGCCGTCGGTCAGCGGCTGGTAGGTGGGGATCAAATGGTGCTTGCCGTTGCCGATCAAGTCAGACCGGCCCATGGTCTTGAGCGCTTCGCGCAGCAGCGGCCAGTTGTTGGCGTCGTGGTAACGCAAGAAAGCTTTATGCAGGCGGCGGCGTTTGTCGCCGCGCACGATGTCGACAGTCTCGCTGTCGCGTGTGATCTTGCGCAGCGGATTGCGGTTGGTGTGGTACATCGTCGTCGCCGTGGCCATCGGTGACGGGTAGAAAGTCTGCACCTGGTCGGCCCTGAAACCGCTTTTCTTCAGCCAAATGGCCAAGTTCATCATGTCTTCATCGCTGGTGCCCGGATGGGCGGCGATGAAGTAGGGAATCAAAAACTGCTTCTTGCCGGCTTCCAGCGAGTACTTCTCAAACATCTGTTTGAACTTGTCGTAGCTGCCAATGCCGGGCTTCATCATCTTGGTCAGCGGGCCCTGCTCGGTGTGCTCGGGCGCGATCTTCAGGTAACCACCGACGTGGTGTGTCACCAGTTCTTTGACGTACTCGGGGCTTTGCACCGCGAGGTCATAGCGCAGGCCGGAGCTGATGAGAATTTTCTTGATGCCCTTGAGCGCACGGGCTCGGCGGTACATCTTGATCAAGGGCGCGTGGTCGGTGTTGAGGTTCGAGCAGATGCCGGGGTATACACAAGACGGCTTGCGGCAAGCGGACTCAATCTCCGGCGACTTGCAACCGATGCGGTACATGTTGGCGGTCGGGCCACCGAGGTCTGAAATAGCGCCGGTGAAGCCTTTGACTGTGTCACGAATGGCTTCGATCTCGCGGATCACGGAGTCCTCGGAACGGCTCTGGATGATGCGGCCTTCGTGCTCGGTGATGGAGCAAAACGTGCACCCACCAAAGCAGCCGCGCATGATGTTCACGCTGAATCGGATCATTTCCCAAGCTGGGATCTTGGTGGCGTGGTCGTGGCTGCCGTTGTCGTCGGCGTAACTCGGATGCGGCGAACGCGCGTAGGGCAAGTCGAAGACGTAATCCATCTCGACGGTGGTCAACGGGATCGGCGGGGGGTTGATCCACACGTCGCGGGCGGTGACGCCTTCGCCGTGGGCCTGCACCAAAGCGCGCGCATTGCCGGGATTGGTCTCAAGGTGCAACACGCGGTTGGCGTGGGCGTAGAGCACGGCGTCGCTGCGAACCTGCTCGTAAGACGGCAGCCGAATGACCGAACGGTCACGTGGCGGAACTTTGATCTTGCCCTGCATCGATGGCAAGCTCGGGTTCTGTACGAAGGTCAGCGGCTTGATAGCTGGATTAGCCTGCGGCGGGGCAATTGGTGACGATTTGGCCTTCAAAATGGACGAGCCAGCAGCTTCTGCTTTAACGGCGACCTCGGCAGCTTCGTCTTCGCGGGCGCAAGTGGCGCCCTGCTCTTTCGCCTGCTCCGAAATCATCAAATAAGGATTGACGTGGGCTTCGACCCGACCTGGCGCGTCGACATTGGTGGAGTCAATTTCAAACCAGCCTTGCGCAGTCTCGTCACCTTGGCGGCGAATGAAGGCGGTGCCGCGAACATCAGTGATGTTGGCGATAGGTTCTTTGGCCGCCAAACGATGGGCGATTTCAACAATCGCGCGCTCGGCGTTGCCATACAGCAGCAAGTCGCATTTGGCGTCGACTACGACGCTGCGGCGCACCTTGTCAGACCAGTAATCGTAATGCGCGATGCGCCTCAGCGAGCCTTCGATGCCGCCTAACACAATCGGCACTTCTTTGTAGGCTTCGCGGCAGCGCTGTGAATACACCAGTGCGGCGCGGTCGGGCCGCTTGCCGCCGATATCGCCAGGGGTGTAGGCGTCGTCGCTGCGGATTTTGCGGTCCGCCGTGTAGCGGTTGATCATCGAATCCATGTTGCCGGCAGTCACGCCGAAAAACAGATTCGGCTTGCCCAGCAGCTTGTAGGGCTCAGCGGTTTGCCAGTCTGGCTGGGCGATGATACCGACCCGAAAGCCTTGGGCTTCCAGCATACGGCCAATCACGGCCATGCCAAAACTCGGGTGGTCGACATAAGCGTCGCCGGTGACGATGATGATGTCGCAGCTGTCCCAGCCCAGCGCCTGCATTTCCTCGCGGCTGGTCGGCAAAAACTTGGCCGTGCCAAAACGTGCCGCCCAGTACTTGCGGTAGCTGGTCAGCGGTTTGGCGGCACGCGCGAAAAAGGAGACGTCGATGGGAGCGTTCATGGGGCTTTTGGGTAACCCGGCATTGTAGGGTTTCTACCCGAAAAACACGAATCGCAAAGAATGGCCCTTGATTGAGCCGGGGAAGCAAGGTGTACCGGCGCTGCGAGCGAAGCGCGGCAGTCCCTCGCAACACGCATCCCTAGATGGATGGCCACGCTACGCTCGCCATGACGGGTTGTATTAGCGCCGCAAAGTCATTTGTCCACGAATTTCGCCACTGGGATTTGCTGCTGTGTGGATGTTGGCGTACCAACGACCGGCCATCAGATCAGCCACTTGCGCGGCAGTGAGTGTGGCCGAGCCTTCCATAGGGCTACTCATCTGGCCTGGAAATGGCAACACCACGCCAGCGTTCGCGCCCACCGCAGCAGGCCCATGGAAGTGGCCGGCCCTAGCTGGACCGCTTAAGTTCATGTAAGTCAACTTCCAGCGCAGCAGGTTGGTGTCTGTATTCAGCACGGCGTCCACCTGCCCATTTCCACTGGAAGCCACTGGCGGAACCTCATTACCGCCGCGCATCTGAGTCGTGAAGGTCAAAAGATTGTCTTTCTCCGCAGCGGGCATCATGCTGCCGCAACCCACCGCCAAAACCGACACGAGCAGCGCCATAGCAGCGTTGCGAAAATTTAAAAAACGCATCATTGATCTCCTAAAACCGACTAAAACACAAAGCATAAAGAGGCCGGCGCAACTCCACACGGGTTCATCCTAGTGCAGACAACTCCCCTTTGACAGCTCAACGGTCATGTTTCTTGAACCTACGTGGACCCACGACGTCATCACGAAACAGTCGCATCGTGCAGGCCAAGATAGGTCTTGACCGTGGAAATTACAGAGTTTTGACCTTTTTTATCAGAGAAAGTGTGGTCGGAGCCGGTCACAAAAATCATCTGAAAACGGGCGTCATCTATTAAATATTTGCCTCCCCGTCCGAAGTGAAATTCCAAATAATCGCGACCATCGTCATCTGCATTCACAATCATCAACGTATCGGTTCCCCTGGCGCTCAGTTGCCTTACTTTTTGCATGGGCCCGCTGTCAACAGAAACATTCAAAAAAACTGACTTCAAGGCTCTGCTCAACCGTGCACCCATCAGCACTCGTAACCGGTTAGATATGCCGACCACGTCGACATCACCTTTAAATAAACGCTTGTATACGTGCCAATCAAACAGTTGACGTCGGTAGAAGGAAACAGACTTATATGCGTTTTGCATAGAGTCCTGCCAAGTGCCATCGGGGTTCGCATCACGCCACTCAAGCAGTCGAGAATTCATCAAAATCTGCCCCGTCACCCGCGTATCTGCAAGGGCCGCTTGAAACGCCACGAACGAGCCAGAACAAATCCCCAGCAAATAAAATTTCTTACACCCTTGCGCACTCAAAAAATCAATAGCGGCACGGACTTCTGGCGTGGAATCCTTGCTGTAAAGATGTGCTGCCCGAAAACCCTGAGGGTGACGACTGTCACCCAGGCCCGCCAAGTCAAAGCGCAAGATGCGGCAGCCCGCCCGCGCTAAGTCTCGGGCAATATGAACGTAGATTCTGTTCGGTCCAATGCGGTAATTGCCCCCCACGTTGAGCATCAGTACCGCCGTCTCACTGCAGTTGACATGCCCTGTGGGTTGCGCCGGCTCGCTCAAGATACCAAAGAGCTTTGGATCTGACCCGAAACTCACTGCGGTTTCCAGCACGCCTTCAAATTGATGCTGCCGTAATATGGGCTGATGCTGAGAAACAAGCCCGTCATCAGGCGCCGTCGCTTTCACGTCAACCAACGCATTCATTTCCTTGACGAGCCAAGCTTTCAGTGAATTGAGGGATTCCAGTTCTAAAAGCGTTTCACGCGGCTCACTCATCATGAGCGCATATCCAGGCGCCACCGCATAGGTGGTCTCTACGCCAGTACCTTGAAGTTTTGCAAATAAACGGTTGGCGCCAGGCCGATCGTCTCGATCCAGCAGCAAGATTCGATGCGCCAAATGACCATCTACCGGCAGACCAGGCAGACCAGGCAGAACAGCAAGTTCAGCCAATGTTTGCGCGCTGTACAAATAACCCATGGATTCAATCGATTCATGTTGCTGGCCGTTTTCACTTTCAGATTCATGGCTGTTGTTGTGGTGAGCCAGTGATGCGGCACGTAACTCGCGAACGAAAGATCGCCCCGATACACAAGGCGCCCACAAGATGAGTTGTGAAACACCGCCTAACTGCTGAGCCGCATGGGCAGCCAAATTCGCACCCAAACGCAGACCCAAAAGACAAATATCTGAACATCCAGATATTTTTTTTAGCTGCTGCGTGGCGCAAACGATGCTGTTCGTCCAGCTTTGCAAACGGTCGGGCTGTGAATCATCTCCTGAAGAATCTCCCGTTCCAGGGTAGTCAAATCGAAGGACATCACAGCCTGCCTCGGCCAGTTTTTCCGCCAGTTGCGTGTAGGCACCATAAGCGCACATGGACTCGTAACCAATGGCGCGACACATCACCACGCCCAGACCCACGCGAGGCGTTTTAGCCAGATGAAACCAGCCCAGGCAACTCGCATCGTTGACGGCAAAAAAGAACGGACTAGCAGCCACAAAATATTCACTTTTAGGGTGTGTCATGGTTTCACGAGTCCTTGCTAGCTCTTGTTTAATTGCAACTCAATGCGGCTTTGCCGGAGCGAATTGGCAGCGATCACCTGCCCGCTAAACGCTTGTGGGACTGTGCTACGCAGAGTGACACGGACTTCTGATTCAGGTGCAAGGTGAAAAAATTCGTCGTCTGCTAGAAATCCAGGCACATCAAAATGAACGCCGTATGCAAACCGCTGCGACGTCACGGTCACAACGGCGGTGTGTTGATCCAACACCATCGCTTGGGCACTGAGCCCGATATCTGATTCCAGCGTCGTTTGACGCCCACCGCAAAAGTAAACCGCTTGTGCACTCAAGCCGTGCGCGCCCTTCATGGACACGACAACCGCATCGCAAACCCGTGGCCCGAACTGGCAACCGTGCGTCAAGTCAATGTAAGCATCCAGCCAATCCAGCGCAGACATGCTTTGAGCACCACGCGCTGGTAGGGTCAAAACCTTGCGGCCGTGCGCCACCCGCACGTCACCGCCTAACCAAGCGCTGAGTTCGAGCTCAACCCGCTCTTCACATGGTTTTTCGTTGATGAGATGAATCCACAAACCATTGACGCCCTCGTCGGTTAGCAACACTGTGCACGGCTGCTGCACCCGCTTGAGGTAGTGGTAACAGGCTTTTGGCTGCCCTGTGTCGTCGATCAAACCCCAGCCGGCACCCGCCCACAAGTCGCGGAGAAACAAGACCAGTGCGCCCGTGCACCTCGAAGTTGGGCGACGCCATTCAGACATGCTAGCGGCCATGACCTCGCCACTGACTAAACGACTCCAAATGAGGTACCGCTCATGGTCGAAGCGTCGAAACTGGCGAGAGTCCGTCTGAAATAGCCGTTCAAAATAATGGTCACGCACGTCATCAAAGTCCCAACCTGCGCTCAAATCCCTGGGCGAACGTACTTTCCAACTGGCGTCATGCACACGGGTCGACAAACCAGCAGGCATGCGCCTGATCGTGTCGCTGGACGGAACATTGGCAAAGGCAAGGCATTCTGTGGCGAATTTCACATCGGAATATCGGGCGTCTTCAACTGGCCGCATATAGGCGCCAACGCCGTAATATGAACTGGTGCCAGCGTTTGCTTGATGTGGAAATGTACCGCCGTGCGCACTAGAGGGCCAATACGGTATGTCAGGTGCATGCACAGCACAGAGCTGGGCAACAACCTCGCTGAACAAAGATGGATACCACACTTCTCGCGGAGCACCCCACATCGCCGCTTGCTGCTCCACTTCGCTGTTGCCGCATAACACCGCCATGCAGGGCCTGTTGCGAAGACTCTCCAATTGCTGTGTTACTTCAAGCACGACAGAGGTCTTGAATGACTCATCTGCGGTGGGGTAATCCATGTTGGCAAACATGAAGTCCTGCCAGACCAATATGCCCTGGGCGTCGCAAGCATCGTAAAAATGCGGCTCCTCATAGACCATGGTTCCAGCGACCCGAAGCATGTTCATGCCCGCCAAGCGCGCTTGAGACAACGCGGCCTGACATTGCGCAGGAGAAGATCGAAGGCTCACCGGGTCAAGCGGGGTCCACACAGCGCCGCGGCAAAAAATGGGGATTCCATTGATCTCAACCGAAAAAGAACCACCCAACGTTTTGAGTGAAACGGTTCGAAAACCAATAGCACCCAAGTCCACTGGTGCGCAAAGAGCCGTCCCAGCACCGACAGCATGAAGCTGCAGAGTTGCACGGTAAAGGCAAGGCTCGCCGTGCGTGTGCGGCCACCACAAATCAACTTGAGGGATTGTTAACTCGCCTACGAACGTGTGCGTCCCTGCGTCATATGTCAGTTGCTGCGCAAAGGATTTCTCTCTGCGCTCCAACCGTAAAGTGATCAAGAGCTTCCGTGAATTATCAGGGGTGTGCTGACGCAGTTGGCAAACAACCTTCCCTGTGGTGTTGTCAAGCGACGTAGTTAATACAACCTTGTCCATCGCACACGAAGGTATCGACTCCAGCCAAACATCCTTCCATGGACCGACCACTGTCACAGGCGGCGACCAGCCCGGCGTGCGACCCAATAAGGTTGTGCGGAACCAGCGCAACTGCTGATGGGACACCATCGGCGTGCGCCATCGGGGCCTGCCGCGTTGCTGCATTAACTGTCGTTCCAAGGAACGGCAGACGATGAATAACTCATTGCTAACCGGTCTGAGTAAGCTTGTCACGTCGCAGCTATGGGCCACAAACATATTGCGGCTGACCAGCAACAAGGCGCCATTCAGCCAGACCTCCGATACGGTTGCCAAACCATCAAAACACAGGTTCAGCCTGTTGGAGAAAGAACCGCTCGAGGCATCAAACCGAAGTTGAAACCACCAATCTTGCGCATCAAAATGAAGGGATGGTCCGGACAAAGACCATTGCTGCAACGCTTTTAGCGCAGCAGCTGCAGACATCAGTTTTGGTAAGGCTTTCCATGGCGCGTCCTCAGGTTTAGGTGGCGATGAAAACTGATCCGGATCGGTCGCGCAAATGAACCAACTGTCGGAAAGATGTCGCCTGTTGCGCACATAAACGGACGCAGATTCAGGCGTGCTTGACGGCGTCAACTGGCAACACTTAGTTCAGCCAAGGCTTGGCGAATGGAGTCAATGCTAGCGAAAACACTTCGCTTCAGAAAGTGATCGGGAAATTCAATGTCGAACACCCCTTCCAACGCCAGCATCACATTCACGCTCGCGTGTGACGTCATGCCGGACTTGTAAAGGTCTGTTTGGATGTCTATCCGTGCAACATCCTGATTCAATCTTCCATGGAGACGCAAAATTTCTCGGATTTTGTCTTCAATTTTTTCCATCGTTATCCCCTTTGATAAATATTCAAAATCTACCGATGCCTTGCAAAACCAAGGGCGATAACTATCGCACCGGCATAGTCGCCATCGTGACTCATGCTCAATAGCCATTGCGTGACGCCATAATCCGACGCCAACTGAGCCACTAAGCCGTGCATCTGTAAACAACAACGACCCAACGGCAACTTGATGACTTCAATCTGGCGCCAGTCGACACCCACCTCACTCAATTGCAGAGCCTTGATCACCGCCTCTTTTGCAGCAAACCTGGCGGCTAAGCGCTCAGCACACAGCCCGACATCCTGCGTTGCGTAGTTCAACTCATCGCGCGTAAAAAGCCGATGCGTGAATGCATCACCAAAATGTGTCAGAGACGTCGTCATTTGAGCAATCTGGACGATGTCGAAGCCGACGCACAGCCCAGTTGACTTGGCCTCATGCATGACACTCCGACAGGGAAAGTCCTCGTTCAAAATCAAACGCCCATGCATACAAAATAAATAAAACTTGCTTCACCGACATGGAACAGCCCAATTAAAAATTGTGATGTCTTGACACTAAATTCGTCAACACCTGCCAGCACGTAGGACGGCATCGAACAAGCACGCATCAAGAAGTCGCACGATGCTCAACATCGGAAATATTCGGTGAATCCTTGCAGACAATTAAAACGTCTATCACCTGACTTGTCTTTCTTATAAGGAATCAACCGTGTCAATCACTTTGGAAGCTGATGCATTGCTAGCCTCTCCGGATATACAAAGGCCGCAGAATTTTTCAACGTTGCTGGCTTCGGTCAAAAAGATCAGTGGGGAAGTAGCTGCATTGCATGCCGCAGACGTTGATCGTCAAGCCAGATTCCCGATGGAAACGCTATCGGCGCTGCGCAAGGCTCGCGTTTTATCGGCGGCAATCCCTGCCAGTTTGGGTGGTACGGGTTGCAGCCTCACGGAACTTGCGCATCTCTGTTCAACATTGGCGCAAGGCTGCGGCTCCAGTGCGATGGTGCTGGCAATGCACTTCATTCAGGTTGCTTGCATCGCTCGGCATGGGCAAGAGAATCATTTTTTCAAAAGCTATCTGCGCGACCTCGTCAAACATCAATACCTGCTGGGCTCTATGACCTCCGAAGTCGGCACATACGGTGACACGCGGTCAAGTATTTGTTCGGTGGAACGAAAGGGTGATCAATTCGTCTTAAATAAGGATGCAACAACGGGTTCCTATTGCGCATTCGCCGACGGGATTTTGGTCACGTCACGCCGAGACCACGATGCAGCCGCTAACGATCAAGTACTGGTGCTGGTGCGGCGAGATGATTTCACGCTCAAGCAAACAACCAGTTGGGACACCTTGGGCATGCGCGGCACTTGCAGTCCAGGATTCAGAATGGAAAGTTCAGGCGCCATCCAGCAAGTCGTACCGGGCTCTTTTGCTGATAGTTCAGCGCGCACGATGGTGCCTTACTCACACATTCTTTGGGCATCCTTGTGGTGGGGTATTGCCGCAGATGCCGTTGCTAAAGCCGGAACTTATGTTCGTGGGCAAGCGAGAGACCAGCCAGGGACGGTTCCACCCACGGCAACACGGCTTGCAGAAGTATCCATAGAGCTGGAAACCATGAAAAACAACTGGCAATCAGCGGCACAAGACTTTGATGCAATGGCACCCGATGCCGTATCGCAGGACCAGTTGTCAAGCATGGCGTGGGCATTGAGAATGAATAACCTCAAGATGTCGTGCTCTGAAGCGGCACCGAAAATCGTTCATCGCGCCTTGCAGATTGTGGGTATTCTCGGCTATAAAAATGACTCGCCATTGAGCTTAGGTCGCCATTACAGAGACACTTTGTCAGCATCGCTGATGATTTCAAATGACCGCATCGCAGCTAAAAGCGCATCCATGTTGCTGGTCTACAAGGATGCAGCATGAACGCGACACACGACATTGAAAATTTTTATCAGGGCTTGGTGTCGCACCAATTGATCATCCCGACGAACGTGAATGGATGTTATGGGCGAGGCGCCGTTTTTGAAGATGTTTTGCAGCGCTTCGACGCCTTGGTCACCCGCACCGCGGGTGCGGACGGCGCCGAGGAGATGACCTTCCCTCCGATCTTGCCGCGCACGCTGATAGAGACGCTCGGCTACATGGAAAACTTCCCCCAACTGGCTGGTTCGGTTCACAGTTTTAATGGCGATGAACGTCAGGCACATGAACTGTCAGAGCGACTGCGACAAGGCGAACGCTGGGAAGATTTGCTTGAACCAACTGACGTCATGCTGACGCCTGCTGCATGCTATCCAGTCTATCCACTCTTCAGTGGATTGCTGCCCGCGGGGGGCCGTTTGGTCACCTTGCACAGCTGGGTGTACCGGCACGAACCTTCTATCGAACCGACTCGACTTCAGTCATTTCGCATTCGAGAATACGTCCGCGTGGGTGCACCAAATGTTGTCGTTGAATGGCGTGACATGTGGCTGCAACGCGGACTCGCGTTGCTGCAGGAACTTGGTCTACCGGCCAAAAGTGATGTAGCGTCAGATCCATTTTTTGGTCGCATCGGCAAGATGATGGCGGCAGATCAGACGGATCAGCGACTGAAGTTTGAAATTTTGACGCCTGTCATTTCGACAGAAAAACATACGGCTGTTTGCTCCTTCAATTGGCATCAGGATCACTTCAGCAGCAAGTTTGGAATTCGTCAGCGCAACCATGAATTGGCCCATACAGCCTGCCTAGGCTTTGGCCTTGAGCGAGTGACTCTGGCATTGATTAAAACGCATGGCTTTGAACCCCATAAGTGGCCTGACGTGGTCAGGAAAAATCTATGGAAATGACTCGATTAGACGCTTGGCCCGGTCTGCGTGCAGCCACTTATCAACGTCACACACTGCATCACCATGAAGGCTTATGGCCTGAAAAAAACTGCTACACCGATGTCATGATAGAACTGGTTCACACGCTCGGTTGTGACCCCATGGCGATGTTTGCATTCACGCACACGGCAGACTTCGAAGGTGACCAATGGACATTTTTCAAGCCAGTGCACGCAGAGCTCCGCGATCTTTACGGCATTGATATTCAGGAGTTAACCGTCTGGCGCACGCTGCTTGAGCACGCCCAAGAATTTTTATCAGCCGGCAAGTTCATCTGCTGCGAGGTAGATGCCTTTTACTTACCCGACACAGTTGGTACAGATTACCAAAGCCAGCATTCAAAAACCACCATTTTGATGGCCAGTCTGGATGTTCCATCTAGACACTTGGGCTACTTTCACAACGCAGCATACTTTGAACTTTCAGGGAATGATTTCACGCATTTATTCCGTATGACGGCGGCTCCCGATGCGTCCTATTTGCCACCCTACGCTGAATCCGTTCGCATTGATCGGCTGGTTCGACAGCCGTCTTCTGAATTGGTGGAACGCTCGTTCGGGATGTTTCAGCGACACTTCAAAAACCGGCCTAGAACCAACCCGTTCTCACGTTTTGGACAACGCTTATTACGTGATCAACAGGAGCTAAGAACAAGCGGTTTGGCGCATTACCACGCATGGGCGTTTGCAACTCTTCGGCAGGCTGGCGCAGCATTCGAATTGGCCGCAGCCCATCTTCGGTGGCTGAGTGACAGGGGGCACCCTGAGCTGATGGCTGCCGCAGGATGCTTCGACCGCATCTCTGACGCCAACAAGACTTTGATACGCAAAGGTGCCAGGGCCGTGCATTCAGGCCGGCTACTGGACGCAGCTGAATTGATTCGCAACATGGAACAGTCGTGGGATTCCGGCATGGAAATCATTCAAAAGTCGTTGATACAGGAGCCAGCATTAGCATGAATTTTCAATGGCAGCCGCAACGGAAAGCACGCACTCAACGTGGTTCCACATTGGTGACTGGACTTGACAGCGAAGTGCCCTCCTTCCGCTTCGACGCGGTAATACATACCCAACAAGCCGAGCATGGAAACGCGTTCAGAAGTGGCATCAAAACCAACGCCGTCGTCGGTCACGCAGATCTGCACCTGACCACCGGCGTCAGTTGACAATCGCACAGTGACGTTGTCGGCCTTAGCATAAGCAGACACGTTTTCGAGTGCCTCTTGAGCTAAACGGTAAATGGTGAGTTGAACGGCAGGTGGAAGATACCGATCTTCAAGCTCCGACTGCACCTTGATACGGTTGTTCGTGCGCGTGAAATCCCCAATTAATACCTTCAATGCGGGCACCAACCCGAGCGAACTCAGGGATGATGGACGCAGATCCTCAATCATCCGTCGCTTGCGGTCGATGCCTTTGTCCAGCATCTGCGTGAAGTGAGTGAATCGAGCATCAATCTCTGGCGACAGTGGGGACAAAGCAGACTTTAGTCGTGCCACGTCAAACTTAGCAGAAGTGAATAAAGCGCCGAGTTCGTCATGTAAGGCCACGGCCAACCGATTGCGCTCCTCCTCCCTTGAAAACTGCAAATGGCGGTTCAACTCGGTTAACTCTTCAGTTCGGCGTTTAACCTGCTGATTCAGCGAGAGCCTCAGGGCTAGCAACGCGGCTTCACTGCTCTTGAGCGCTTGTTCAGCACGTTTGCGCTCGTCAATGTCTTCCGTCCCGCCATACCAATAACTGGCAGCACCGGAATTGTCGCGTTGCAACAGCGCGCGTGTGCGCATCCAGCGGTAATGGCCACTTCGCATGCAGAGCCGATGCTCTATATCAGTGGGAGTACCAGACAAAACAGCACAACGCCAAGACTCACTCACCTGTGGCAGGTCGTCTGGGTGCACCGACTCTTCCCAAGCAGCGCCCAAACCACTTTTACCCGTCCACTCTTTCCAAGGCTCGCTGAGAAAGTCCACCTGCCCATCCGTGCGAGCAGTCCAAACGACATATGGATTGATATTCAACGCCGTCCATCCATAGAGTTTGATGTCAGACATGCAAAACTCTCTCAAACCTTAAGGCAAAAACCTGTCGCCACGGAGCTGCGGTGATTTGCATTCTCTGTCCTCAATTTATTTATTCAATCAAAAATTGATCTTCGCTCTGCTGGGGCCAGCTGTTGGCAGGCCCACGGCTTGCATGTGCGTGGTCTGAAGCCTACAAAATGCCATGTCAGCTTGTCGTCACCCAAGGGCATCACTATGATCGAACGACTGTTTTTTGGACTCCTTTCACAGAAAGTCACTATGACCAGACTCAACAACAAAGTCAGCATCATCACAGGCGCAGCACAGGGCATCGGTCTGGCCACAGCCCTCAAGTTTGCAGCGGAAGGCGCCGTCGTCGTCGTTTGTGACTTGCGACAAACCGCTATTGACGATGCGGTCAAACAATGCCAAGCGCTGGGTGCACAAGCCATCGGTTGCCTGATGGATGTGACCAATCGAGCAATGGTCGATGCAGTGGTGGCGCAGGTCAAAGTGCAGTTCGGCCGTATTGATGTGCTGATCAACAACGCAGGTATTACCAAGGATGCCCGGCTTCAAAAAATGACGCTGGCGCAATTTGACCAGGTGATTGACGTGAATTTGCGCGGTGTATTTCATTGTGCGCAAGCCGTGTCCGACACGATGGTTACGCAAGGGAGCGGGGTGATTTTGAATGCCAGTTCGGTCGTCGGTATTTACGGTAATTTTGGTCAGACCAACTACGCCGCGAGTAAGTTTGGTGTGATCGGCTTCACCAAAACTTGGAGCCGTGAACTCGGGCCCAAAGGAGTGCGGGTCAACGCGGTGGCACCCGGCTTTGTATCGACTCCAATTTTGGACACAATCCCTGAGAACGTGTTGCAGGAAATGAAAGCGCGGGTGCCCTTGAAGCGTTTGGGCAAGCCCGAAGAAATCGCCAATGTTTATGCCTTTTTAGCCAGCGACGAAGCCAGCTACATCAACGGTGCGGTGATCGAAGTATCCGGTGGCATGACAGTCTAAACTGAAGCGATAATCCGCGCATGAGCGCTTCCCCCACTGACGATCGTCCACGCCCGGAATCCCTTACCGACCTCTTTGTGTCCTTCACGCTGCTGGCCTTACAAGGTTTTGGTGGCGTCTTGGCTGTGGTGCAAAGAGAACTGGTTGAGAACAAAAGCTGGATGACGCGCGATGAATTCATCGAAGACTGGTCGGTCTCGCAAATCTTGCCCGGCCCCAATGTGATCAATATGGCCTTGATCGTCGGCGGTCGCTATTTTGGCCTCAAGGGAGCGCTGGTGGGTCTGGCAGGCATGATCGCAGTGCCGTTGGTGTTGGTGGTTGTTCTCGCACTGGTTTATTCTCAATTTGCAGACCACCCAGGCGTTGCTGGCGCTTTGCGCGGCATGGGAGCAGTGGCCGCTGGCCTGATTTTGTCCACCGGCATCAAGCTGATTGGTGCCCTTCAAAGCAATGTCCTTGGCTGGCGCTGGTGCGCGGCATTGGGGGTGTCTTGTCTGGTCAGCGTTGCCCTGTTCAGGCTGCCGTTGGCTTATGTGTTGTTTGGGCTTGGCGGCTTAGCTTTTGGCCTTGCTTATAGAAAGATCAAGCCATGAGCGAGTCGCTGCACCTGACACTCGGCGCCCATGAATGGTTTCAGTTTTGTCTGCACTACCTCTCGCTCTCGTTATTGCAGATCGGCGGTGCAATCGCCACCATCCCTGACATGCACCGCTTTTTAGTCGACCAGAACCTCTGGCTGACAGACGCTCAATTCAATGCGTCGGTAGCGATTGCCCAGGCGGCACCCGGACCGAACGTCTTGTTCATTGCGCTAATGGGCTGGAATGTGGGCATGAACGCAGGCGGTGTTTTGACAGGTCTGCTTGGCATCGTGCTGGCGATGGGAGGGATGTTGGTTCCCAGTTCAGTGCTGACCTATAACGCCACCCAATGGAGTCACCGCAATCGCAATTTACGCGCTGTTCGAGCGTTCAAACAGGGCATGGCACCGATTGTGGTTGCGCTTTTAATCGCTACCGGTTGGATTCTCGCCAGCGCCAGCGGTAAGTCACTGGACCACTGGCCGGTGTGGTTGCTGGCGGCGGTGACCGCCGTGATCTGCTGGCGCACCAAGCTCCACATTTTGTGGCTACTGGGTGCGGGTGCGCTGCTGGGCTGGTTCGGCTGGATTTGAATCTTCAGCGGCGCTGGCGCAGCGCTTCGTAAAGACAAACACCGCTGGCCACGGAGACGTTCAAGCTTTCAACCGCGCCGTGCATCGGAATGCTGACGAGTTCGTCACAGGTCTTACGGGTGAGTTGGCGCATGCCCTCGCCTTCTGCACCCAAGACCAGCGCCACCGGACCTTTAAGGTCAACGTCATAAATTGTTTTAGGCGCATCGTCGCTGGTGCCAATGCACCAGATGTTGCGCTCTTTGAGTTCGCCTAATGTTCGCGCTAAGTTCGTCACCATGAAGTAAGGCATGGTTTCAGCGGCACCACTGGCCACCTTGGCCACCGT
This sequence comes from Comamonadaceae bacterium, assembly GCA_947450695.1. GTDB lineage: Bacteria > Pseudomonadota > Gammaproteobacteria > Burkholderiales > Burkholderiaceae_C > Polaromonas. Next base: position 49,599 of record CANFWV010000006.1, on the reverse strand, counting down.
GGCATTGATACCCGCGGCATGGTCCTTGGGCGCAATCACGGCGTGAGCGCCAGCGCCGTCAGCCACGCGCAAACAGGCGCCGAGGTTGTGTGGATCGGTGACACCGTCGAGCACCAAGATCAACGGCGACGCAACGCCACTGGCTTCTAGTTTTTCCAGCAATTCGTCAAGCGATGTAATGACCGCCACGGCATTGACACGGGCAACCACACCCTGATGGCCATGGCTACCGGCCATTTTTGCCAGCCTCACCCCGTCGGATTCGATCAGCCGGATGCCGGCCTCGCGGGCACGGTCGGTGAATTGACGCATGCGCGCATCGCGACGGGAGACATCGTAAAAAACTTCAATGACCGATTGCGGTGCAGTTTTAATGCGAACGCCAAGGGCATGAAAGCCAAAAAGAACTTTAGGAGGTGAAGACATCCTTCAATTATCACAGGCTCGGCGTCACCACTTGGCCAGCCTCGATCGTGATCTTGCGTTGACACTGCGCAGCGATGGATTGATCGTGCGTCACCAGCACAAGCGTGGTTCCCAGCTCTTGGTTGAGTTCAAACATCAGCTTCATGACGGTCTCGCCTGTGGCGAAGTCAAGACTTCCGGTCGGTTCATCGGCTAACAGGACAGCGGGCTGAACAACGAAAGCACGGGCCAGCGCCACGCGCTGTTGCTCGCCACCAGACAGCACCTTGGGGTAATGCCCGAGTCGCTGACCCAGCCCAACACGACCGAGCATCTCTGTGGCCAACGCACGAGCACCGAGCGTGCCTGACAGTTCAAGCGGCAACATGACATTTTCAAGAGCCGTGAGGTTGGCCATCAATTGAAAACTTTGAAACACAAAACCGACTTTTTGCGCACGCAAGGCAGCACGATCGTCTTCGCTTATAGCAAAAATATCCTGACCGGCCAGCCGCACCGTGCCCTTTGTGGGCGTATCGAGCCCGGCGACGATCGATAGCAAGGTGCTTTTGCCAGAACCAGAGGCACCCACGATGGCGGCAGTTTCCTTGGCCGCCAAGGAAAAATGAATATCACGCAAAATGGTCAGCGTACCCGTAGAGTCTGTGACAGATTTGAAAACATGCTCGACGGCGATAATGGCATACGGTGCGGCCTCGGGACGCTCAACAGGAATCGTTTCGGACATGACAGCCTTTTCAATAAACACAACGCTCAACAATCTTCGCGCACGCAGCGACTTTACCAAGCGAGGCACTTCGGCCTCGATTACCGTGGCAAAGCCTTTGCAAACGTGCGGAATGCCATGTGTTCTGGCACAACGCGCCCTCCTCTTTTATGGCTTCCTGGCCTTACTGCTGACCGTGTTGCTCGCTATACCCATGGAGAGCCAGGCGCAGTCTCCAATTGCCTCGAAAAACGCTGACAAAGTGCTCATCGTAGGGGACTCATTGAGTGCAGAATATGGCCTCCAGCGCGGCAGTGGCTGGGTCGCCTTACTTGAAGAAAAGCTGCGGACTGAAAAGCCGGCGGTGACCGTTATCAACGCCAGCATCAGCGGCGACACCACCGCCGGTGGCCGCGCGCGCTTGGCGGCACTGCTGAGTCAGCACAAACCAAGCATTGTGGTTATTGAGCTGGGCGCAAATGACGCATTGCGCGGTTTGGCGCTTGAGGCGACCCAACAAAACCTGCTGGCGATGACCCGCGCTGCACAAAAATCGAAAGCCCGCGTGTTGCTGGTCGGCATGCAGGTGCCGCCGAATTACGGCGCTGCTTACAGTGAAACCTTTGCGAGCCTGTTCCCCAGGGTCGCCAAGACAACCCAATCCGCACTGGTACCATTTTTGCTCAAAAACGTGGCCGACATCGCAGACCCCAGCCCACTTTTTCAGCGCGACCGGCTTCACCCAAACGAAGCTGCGCACCCGATCATCTTGGCCAACGTCTGGCCTGAATTGAGAAAGCTTTTCAAGTGAGTGTGCAACTGATCACCGCCTCAGAGGCACTGACCCGGCTGAACGGATTTTCTGCCGTCATCGATGCGCGCAGCGAAAGCGAATACGCCGAAGACCACTTGCCCGGCGCAGTCAACTGGCCTAGCTTGAATGATGCGGAGCGCAAGATCGTCGGCACACAGTACAAGCAGATCAACGCTTTTGAAGCGAAGAAGCAAGGCGCAGCCATGGTGGCACGCAATGTCGCCGGGCACATTGAGCGCGAACTGCTCGACAAACCCAAAGAATGGCAGCCACTGGTGTATTGCTGGCGCGGCGGCAAACGGAGCGGCTCGCTAGCGCTCATCCTTGATCAAATCGGATTTAAAGTGACTTTGGTCGAAGGCGGCTATAAGGCTTTTCGGGCCGCACTGGTGGCAGATCTGCCGCAACTGTCGGCGCGCTTTCACTATGAGGTGGTATGCGGTACCACAGGTTCGGGTAAGACCCGATTTTTGCAAGCCTTGGCCGAAGAGGGCGCGCAAGTTCTTGACTTAGAAGCGCTGGCCAATCACCGCAGTTCGGTGCTGGGACTGATCCCCGGTCTCGCGCAACCGACACAAAAAGCATTTGACACCCGCATCTGGACGGCGCTACAAGCTTTTGAGCCCGCTAGGCCGGTGTACATCGAAAGCGAGAGTAAAAAAGTGGGTAACGTGGTGGTGCCTGAGAGCCTGATTGCGGTCATGCGCAGCAGCCCTTGCTTGCATCTTTATTTGAATGAAGCAGAGCGCGTCAAGCTGCTGCTGCAAGACTACGATTTTTTTGTTCGAGACATAGAATTTTTCTGCGAACGCTTAGATGCTTTGACTGAAGCACGCGGCAAAGCTGTCGTGGCTGACTGGCAGGCCCGCGCCCGCAATGGTGAGGTGGCCGGCGTGGTGCAAGAGCTCCTGATCAAGCACTACGATCCGGTTTATCTGCAATCTATGCAGCGCAACTTCGAGCATTACGGCTCAGCCAAACTTCTCACACCAACAGACCACACTGTGCAAGCCATGCAAGCCTTGGCTAGCACCTTGCTGGCGTCTTAAAAGTCAAACCGACTTAGCTGGTAACCGACCGGACGAAAAGACGAAAAAAAACTGCAAAGGCCGTAAAACCCTGCAGTTTTTCTAAAGACTAGCGCTGAGCGGATGTCGCAGTCGCGTAGCCTCAGCGTTTCGTTCAGCTAGGCGTGCCTGTCGGTGGCGTTTCTGGTGCGCCGTCGACACCACCATCTTCGCCTTCAGTTCCGTCCTCGTCTTCTGGTCTGCCTTCGGCCTTGCGCTTCAGCTTGTCTTCTTTTTTACGTTTTTTAGCGAGTTCTTTTTGGCGCTTTTCGTAGGAATAATTAGGTGTTGCCACAGACTGCTTTCATGATGAATAGCCTGTACTGTACTGCATCACGCATCGAGCGTTGCCAACGCTTGTGTCAGGTCGGCCTGCAGGTCAGCCACTGACTCCAGCCCAACTGAAAAACGCACAAAACCACCCCGGTACGGCCACGCTTGCGTACGGATGCTTTGGATGTCATAAGGCACGCACAAACTCATCGGACCGGCCCAGCTGTAGCCCAATTTGAATAGCTGCAAACTGTCGCAGAACAGGTCAATCTGCGCTTGACTGATCTCAGGCTGAAAAATGACGCTGAACAGACAGGCCGCCCCCGTACAGTCGCGCAGCCACGCGGCGTGGCCGGGCGATTCGGGCAAGGCTGGATGGCGCACTTCAGCGACGGCTGCTTGCCCCTGCATCCACACGGATAAGGCACGCGTGGCGGCGTCCTGCGCAAGGTAGCGCAGCTGCATGCTAGCGAGACCGCGCAATACGGCCTCGACGTCATTGCCTGCCACACCGTATCCCACACGCATGTTGCAAAAGTGAACTTGATGATGCAAGTTTTCATCTTGCATGACGACCGATCCCATCAATACATCGGCACCGCCGCTGGGGTATTTGGTCAAGGCCTGAATAGAGACATCAACACCCAAGGCAAAAGCGTTGAAAGCAAGGCCTGCACCCCAGGTGTTGTCAAGCACGCTGACGATGCCTTTCGGATGCACCACAGCATGCGACTTGATCACCGCGATCAACGCCGGAAGGTCTGGAAATTCGAGCGTGATGGAACCCGGTGCTTCGAGCCAGACCAAACGTGTTTTGGCGCTGAGTTTTACCCGCAAGTCAGCAGGGTCCATCGGATCGTAATAGCGGTGGCTGATGCCCCAAGCCAGCATTTCATGCTCGGCCAGCGTCTTGTTGGGGCCGTAAGCGTTGTCGGGGATCAGGAGCTCGTCACCAGCCTGCAAGAAGGCCATGTTGACCAGCGCCACGGCGGCCAGTCCACTGGGCACCAGTGTGCAAAAACGGCCGCCTTCTAGTGTCGCAATGCGCTCTTCAAGAGTGAAGGTGCTGGGAGTGCCGTGCAGCCCGTAGGTGTAACCGTTTTTGTGTTTCCAGTCACGCTGGCGCAGTGCCGCAACGCTGGAGAAAATCACGGTCGAGGCGCGGCACACCGGCACGTTGACGCTGGAAAATCCTGCCGGGGCCTGATAGGGGTGGTGGATCAGCTGAGTGGAAAGGTCTTGCATGTAGGCATGTTACAGACCTTCGCCATCTTGGTGTTCTTAAAGTCCCTTCAGACTTTCCACTTCTCCATAAGATGAGATGGACGCAAGGCATCGTAGCCTTCGAAAGGTTGATGAATCCAAGGATTGGTTGGCAAAGACTCCACGGAATAATCGGGTTGAAAAGTCGACACTCCTTTGGTCCAAATCACCGCGCTGCGCAGCTCGGTGATGGGCTTGTAGTTGTTGCGCAGCTGATGAATCACCGCGTTCAGCGTGTGACCGGTGTCAGCAAGATCATCGACCAGCAAGACCTTGCCGGCGATCTCACCCTTCGGCGTGGTGATAAAGCGCGCGATGTCTAGATTGCCTTGCACGGTGCCCGAATCAGCCCGATAAGAGCTGGTCGACATGATCGCCAGTGGCTTGTCAAAAATACGAGAAAGGATGTCGCCGGGACGCATACCGCCACGCGCCAGACACAGAATGGTGTCGAACTGCCAATCAGATTGGTGAATCTTGATCGCCAGTTTTTCGATCAGGTTGTGGTATTCGTCGTAACTCACATACAAGTGTTTGCCGTCTTCTGTCAACATCAGGGACTTCCAATCAAAAGAGCAGTTTCAATACAACCAAGCGGTCTGCGTAAGTCTTAAATCAAGCTGCGTAGGGGTTGCGCAGCAAGATCGTGTGGTCGCGGTCCGGGCTGGTCGAAACCATGTGAATCGGGACACCAGTGACTTCTTCAATGCGTTGCAAATAACGTTGTGCAGCGGGCGGCAAGGCGGCGTAATCAGTCACACCCACCGTCGATTGTGTCCAGCCTGGCATGTCTTCATAGATAGGGTTACAACGCGCAATCTCTTCGGCACCCATCGGCAAAATATCCGTGACGGCGCCGTCGAGTTCGTAGCCGGTGCAGAGCTTCAGTGTCGAAATGCCGTCGAGAACATCAAGCTTGGTGATGCACAGACCCGACAGACCATTAACCTGCGCCGAGCGCTTCAGCAGCGCTGCGTCGAACCAGCCGCAACGGCGGCTGCGACCGGTTGTCACGCCTTTTTCAGCGCCGACAGTGCTCAGGTGGTAACCCACAGTACCGGGTACTTCCCAATCGAGTTCCGTCGGAAACGGACCGCCACCGACACGCGTGCAATATGCTTTCGTGATACCCAAAATGTAGTGCAGCATGCCCGGGCCGACGCCGGCACCGGCAGCAGCATTGCCGGCCACGCAGTTGCTGGAGGTGACAAATGGATAAGTGCCGTGATCGACGTCGAGCAAGGTGCCCTGCGCGCCTTCGAAAAGTAAATTTGCGCCCTCGCGGTGAGCATCATTTAGCTCACGCGATACATCCGCCATCATTGGTTTGAGAAGTTCGGCGTGGCGCATCGCTTCGTCGTAGACGGTGTCGAAATCTATTGCGGGTGCGTTGAGATAGCCCGTCAAAATGAAATTGTGCAGATCAAGCAACTCACGCAGTTTGGTGGCAAAGCGCTCAGGGTATTTAAGATCTTGCACACGCAAAGCGCGGCGTGCAATTTTGTCTTCGTAGGCAGGGCCGATGCCTCGACCAGTCGTGCCAATCTTGGCAATACCCGCTTTTTCTTTGGCAGCTTCACGAGCAATATCGAGGGCAGCGTGGAACGGCAAAATCAGTGGGCAAGCCTCGCTGATACGGAGCCTGGAACGTACTTCAACACCGGCTTTTTCGAGGCCTTCTATTTCTTCAAAAAGTTTGGCTGCAGACAACACCACACCATTACCGATGTAGCACTTCACGCCAGGGCGCATGATGCCGCTAGGGATCAGGTGTAAGGCAGTTTTAACACCGTTGATGACCAGCGTATGACCAGCGTTGTGCCCCCCCTGAAAGCGAACCACACCTTGCGACATTTCGGTCAGCCAGTCGACCAGCTTGCCTTTGCCCTCGTCACCCCATTGGGTTCCGACGACCACAACGTTGCGTCCCGCTACAGCGGCTTGTTTATTTGTCATTCTTGGTACTTACTAAAAAAGGGGTTTCAAAAAGCGGCTAACCGAGCTCAAAGGTGAGTCTTGCAAAGCGGCTGAACGATCCACTGGCCAGCGACTTCGGTCAGTTCTCGGTCGCAATCGAATTCATTGACTTCATGCTCATGACCAGGCAAGACGCAAACAACGGTTTCACCACGAGCACGCAGTTCAGCGATGGCTTGACGCAGTGAGGCCTCAACGCCCCACGGCGCACAAACAGCAGCCCGCAAAGGCCTTGGCGCCAACACACTAACGAGTTCTTTCAAGTCAAGACTAAAGCCTGCTGCAGGACGTCTGCGCCCAAAAATGGCGCCGACTTCGTCATAGCGGCCACCGCGGGCGAGTTCGGCACCCTGCCCGTAGATAGCAAAGCGTGTGCCGCTGTAATAGGCGTAGCCGCGCAAGTCGGCCAGATCAAAACCAACCTTTACACCGACACCAAAATTTGCAACGTGTGAGGCTAACCAGCGCATACCCTGCAAGGCAGAGATAGCAGAGGGAAAGGCGTGCAAATATTTTTCGGCTTCGACCAAAACTTTCTCATCACCGTAAAGTTGTAGCAAGGCTTTAAGGCCTTCGGCAGATGCCCGGGAAATTCTCGGTTCCGATGCTACCAAGTAGCTCAACTCGCTGGCATCTTTGGCAGCCAAAGCGGCATGTAACTGCGACAAAGTGACGGTACTGATACATGCATCCGCCAAGAGACTGCTGACAACACGCACGTCAGCCATGTCAACCGAGAGCGACTCAACACCGGCAACACTCAAGCCTTCGAGGGCCAGCAGCTGAACTTCCAAATCGGCTTCAAGCCCGGCATGACCATAAATTTCAGCGCCGAATTGCAAGGGTTCACGGGTTGCGTGTGGACGTTCGACACGTGTGTGCAAGACCGGTCCGCAATAGCAAAGCCGAGCCACGCCGCTGCGGTTCAGCAGGTGGGCATCAATGCGGGCCACTTGAGGGGTGGTGTCGGCACGCAAACCCAAGGTACGGCCAGACAGCTGATCGACCAGTTTGAAGGTCTGCAGATCGAGCGCTTCACCGGTACCGGTGAGCAAAGACTCGAGGTGTTCCAGCAAAGGCGGCATGACCAGCTCGTAGCCGTAGCGGCGAGCTGTGTCAAGAAAAAGACGACGGAGTTCTTCAATGTGACGCGCCTCTGAGGGGAGGACGTCGGCAATTTGATCCGGCAATTGCCATGATGACGACCAAGCGGGCATGCGTATTTAAGATGAGCTATAAAAGCGAGATTTTACCGGTGCTTCGTGCCGGTTTTGAATGAGCGCGCCGGAAAAGCTGCGTGAACAGCATTTCAGCAGCTAGGCATTGGCAAGAATTGCCTCGATCTAGCCACCGATTCTGAAAGTGAAACCGCCCAACCTTGTCGCGACAAGATTGCGGGTTCAGCCCAGGATTATTTTTTAGCAGCTGTACCGCTACCTGAACTTCTCATCGCTTTGAAAAAGTCGGACGATGGGTCAATCACCATGACATCGCTCTTTTTATCAAAGCTGGCCCTGTAAGCATCAAGACTCCGATAAAACTGAGCAAATTGAGGATCACGGCCGAAAGATTCGCTGTAGATACCCGTCGCTTGGGCGTCACCCTCACCTTTGATCTTCTGTGCGTCCCTATAGGCATTGGCGATGGTCACTTCACGCTGGCGGTCAGCCTCGGCTCGAATTTTTTCACCTTCTGCCGCACCGGTAGAGCGCAATTCGTTGGCGACCCGCTTACGCTCGGCTTCCATACGACGGTAAACCGATTCGGTGATCGATTCAACATAATCAATCCGGGTGATCCGAACATCGTTTACATCAATTCCCCAAGGCTGAGTGCCACGCACCACCTTCAGGACTTCGGACTTCACATCCGCCATCAAGGCATCGCGTTGGACAGACAGTAACTCCTTCACAGTCCGCTTGTTGATAGCTTCCTGAAATGCATTGCGCACAACACGATTGAGCTGGTTAGCACCAGCACGCTCATCAAGGCCCACATTACGGATGTATTCCGACGGTTGCGTGATACGCCATTTCACATACCAGTCGATGATCACGCGTTGCTTTTCAGCAGTCAGCATCGGTTCTGCATCGGTGCTGTTCAAGGTTAAAAGTCGCCGATCAATATAGGAGACATTCTGAAATGGCGGCGGCAACTTGAAGTTCAGACCGGGCTCCAGAATGACTTCCTTGATCTGTCCTAAGGCATACACCACACCGAACTGCCGCTGGTCAACCACAAACAGCATAGAACTGATCAATGCCAGTGCCACCAGCAGCGAAGAAGCAATAAATCCAACTCTGTTCACAATAATTCCTTAGCGAGTGCGTGATGTTTCACGGGCGCGTGTATCAACGGTCGATGGGGTCGAATTCATAGGGGGCAAAACGGCAGCGCTGGACGACTCTGTACCGGTTTTAGGTGTCGCGCTCTGGCCTGTCGCCTGCATCAATTTGTCAAGCGGCAGGTATAGCAAATTCGAACCCTGCTTGGAATCAACAAGGACTTTGGTCACATTCGTGTAAACCTGTTGCATGGCGTCCGTGTACATGCGATCGCGTGTGACTTGGGGAGCTTTTTGGTATTCAGTCAGCACCGAACGGAAACGCTGCGCATCACCTTGGGACTGTGCGACGACTCGGGCCTTATAGGCTTCAGATTCCTCTTTTAACCGCGAAGCCGAGCCCACTGCACGTGGAACCACGTCATTGGCATATGCTTGGGCTTCGTTCTTAGCCCGCTCACGCTCTTGTCCGGCCTTCAGAACATCGTCAAAAGCAGCCTGGACCTGCTCGGGAGGACGCACACCACTTTGCTGCAAGTTAATGGCAACCACTTCAACACCGACTTGGTATCGATCGAGAATGGACTGCATGAGAACCCGAACACGCGGGCCGATTTGATCACGCTCCTCCGCCAAGGCCGAGTCCATTTTCATTTTTCCAACAACCTCACGGACAGCTGTTTCCGCAGCTTGGACGACCGTGGCAGCGGGATCCCGTGTCTCAAAAAGATAAGCACGGGCATTACTTAAACGGTATTGCACTGCGAACTTGATCTCGACAATGTTTTCGTCTTCAGTCAACATGGCGGACTCGCGCAAGCCTGTCGCCTTGATGATGTTGTCACGCCCCACATCTACCGACCGAATCTGCGTCACCACAACCATCTCATGTCGCTGAACCGGGTAAGGCAGACGCCAGTTGAAACCGGCGCCTACGGTTGAACTGTATTTTCCAAACTGCGTGATGACAGCCTGTTGCCCCTCTTGGACGATGAAAAATCCGGTCCCAAGCCATATCAAAACTGCGACCGCACCAATCAGGCCAACGCCAACACCTGCAGACTTCATGTCAGGCTGAAAACCACCAGGGCCACCCGCATGACCGCCGCCACCACTTTGTGGACGGTTGTTGGCAGCACCTTTGTTTCCCCCAAAAAATCCGCCTAATTTGCGATTGAAATCACGCCACAACTCGTCCAAATCAGGCGGGCCTTGATTAGCCCCCTGAGGTTTTGGTCTTTGCGGCGCATTCGCAGGCTTCGATTCGTCAGGACCTGAACTCGGTTTTGATTCATCAGAAGTTGCGGAAGACTTATCCTCATCGCGCCCCCAACGTGGATCGTTCAAATTGAACATGCCAAACACGCGCTGTTTCAGCCGTCCGGGCAAGGCCGTTACCGTCTGCAGTACAGGAATCAGATTCATTGGGCAAATTCTCTAGTTTTGGATAACGTTGACATTGTGCCTAATCAGGCAACAGTCTCATCGGCATGGGGACTCTCATCCACAGGCAGGGTACCAGCATATTTGGCGAGGACTTGCCGCAACAAAGGGAGACCTTCTCCGGACTTAGCACTTACAAAAACTCGCTCAAGGGGTCTGGCGGTCTCGGAGACCGGGTCGTTCACCTCGAACACATCACTCATCTGGTGGGGCCAACGGTCTTTTTCAATGGCATCAAGCTTATTGAAGACCAACAACTGTGGAACTTGGTCGGCACCAATTTCAGCCAATACGCGCTGAACCTGCTCTATTTGCTCCAAGTAGTCAGGATTGGAGCCATCAACCACGTGCAGAAGCAAGTCTGCCTCTGCGGCCTCTTGCAGCGTGGCTTGAAAAGCATCAATCAAACCGTGCGGCAAGTCGCGAATAAAACCCACCGTGTCAGACAACGATACGGAACGTGCGGCATCACCCAAGTACAGCTGACGCGTGGTGGTGTCTAGCGTGGCAAAAAGCTGGTCGGCCGCATAAGCGCGGGCTTTAACGAGCGCGTTAAACAGGGTTGTTTTGCCTGCATTGGTATAACCCACCAAGGAAATGGTGAACGAGTTGCGACGATCGCGCTGCTTACGCTGCGTCTGCCGCTGGCGTTTAACTTTGGTCAGCCTCTCTTTGGTACGCTTGATCGATTCACTGATCATTCGTTTGTCTAGTTCGATCTGCTTTTCACCAGGGCCACCGCGCACACCGGCCCCACCGGTTTGACGCTCAAGGTGAGACCAGCGCCTGACCAACCTGGTCGACAGGTATTGCAGCTTGGCCAGCTCCACTTGCAATTTGCCTTCGTGACTGCGTGCACGCTGGGCAAAAATCTCGAGAATGAGCAAGGTCCTGTCATTGACAGGCATGTCGAGCGTGCGTTCGAGGTTTCGCTGCTGGGCAGGACTGAGGGACTGGTCAAACAAGATCTCGGTGGCGCCATATTCACGGGCCGTCATCTTGATTTCTTCGGCCTTACCAGTGCCCACAAAAAGCGCCGCGTCGGGCGCTTTCCTTTTGCAAGTCATGCGAGCAACTGGGACCATTCCGGCCGTTTGCGCCAGAAGTCCAAGCTCTTCGAGCTTGTCATCGAAATTCGCGTGACCAAAGTCCACGCCAACAAGCAGGACAGCGGTTGACGCTTCGGGACGCGTGTCCACCGAGCTCAGCTTGCTGGGCCCTCTTCGGATTCGGCCGTGGAGAAGTTCACGGCACGACCGGGGACGATAGTGGAAATAGCGTGCTTGTAGACCATCTGCGTGACGGTGTTGCGAAGCAACACGACGTATTGATCAAAAGATTCGATCTGCCCTTGCAACTTGATTCCGTTAACGAGATAAATCGATACGGGCACATGCTCACGACGCAAGGTGTTAAGGAAAGGGTCTTGCAAGAGCTGACCTTTGTTGTTGTTGTTGTTGCTCACGATATTCTCCGTGTACTAGAGTAGTTGTTTAAGACTCTTTACCTTAACACAGCACTACAGGGAAAACCTGTAGTCCTAGTCTGAATCTTTGTCAGTGAAGGGGTTTGTTGAGGTCTTCATCTGAATCCGCATCGGCGTTCCGACCAGGTCGAACTCTTTACGGAAACGCCCTTCAAGATAACGCTTGTACGACTCGCTGACATGTTCCAGCGAGTTCCCGTGAATGATGATGATCGGAGGGTTCATGCCACCTTGGTGCGCATAACGCATCTTAGGGCGGAACATACCCGATCGCTGCGGCTGTTGGAACTGAACAGCCTCAAGCAGCAAACGCGTGAGGACAGGCGTGGACATCTTGCGATTAGCCGATGCATGGGCTTGGATGATGGACGTCCAGACCGGCGCCAAGCCTTGGCGTTTGATGGCGGAAATGCGGTGGATAGCCGCAAACTTCAGAAAACCCAGACGCGTTTCAAGCGAGCGCTCAAGCGTTTCACGCTCGTAACTATCGACGGCATCCCACTTATTGATGGCCAAAACCACGGCACGTCCCGACTCTAAGATGTAGCCGGCGATGTGCGCGTCTTGGTCAGTCACACCTTGGGTGGCGTCCAACAGCAACAGAACGACATTCGAACTTTCGATGGCCTGCAAGGTCTTGACGACAGAGAACTTTTCGATCGCTTCGAAAACCTTGCCTTTACGGCGCAAACCAGCGGTATCGATCAACTCAAATTTTTGACCGGCACGCTCAAAGGGTACCGAAATCGCATCGCGGGTGGTACCCGGTAAATCGAAAGCCACCAACCGTTCTTCGCCCAACCAAGTATTAATAAGTGTGGACTTGCCGACGTTGGGGCGTCCGGCAACTGCGAGTTTGATGACGGTAGGGTCTTCAGCTTCGGCGAGCTCATCGGGGTCAGGCAGCTTGAGAGGTTCCAAGGCCATATCGACCAGCATCCGCATGCCTTGACCGTGCGACGCAGAAACCGCTAACACTTCGCCCAAGCCGAGTTCAAAAAACTCCGACAATTGCACACCGCCCTCTTGCATACCCTCGGCCTTGTTGGCGGCGAGTAGCGTGGGAATACCCAGCTTGCGCAGGTACTTCGCAATTTCATGATCCTGTGCGTTGAGACCTGCACGGGCATCGACCACGAAAATAACGACATCGGCCTCAGCCACTGCTTGACGCGTTTGCTTGGCCATTTCTTTGTAAATGCCGGAAGCAGCATCCGGTTCAAAACCACCGGTGTCAATCACGATGTATTCGTGGATCCCTAGATTTCCATTGCCATAGTGACGATCCCGGGTCAGGCCAGCGTAGTCGGCCACAATCGCATCCCGCGATTTGGTCAGGCGGTTAAAGAGCGTCGATTTGCCCACATTCGGGCGGCCCACCAGGGCGATTACAGGTTTCATCAAAATCTTAGGACAGGCTGCTTGTGCGCCTGCTTATTGGGGCTGAAAGCCGAAAATAGTGCCTGCTTGGGTGACCACCACAAGCGTCTCGCCGACCAGCGTCGGTGCTCCCGTGATAGGAGAGCCATCCGTCGCCAGGCGATTCAGCAGTGCTCCGTCTTCGCGCGACAACAAATGAACAAAACCTGATGCGTCACCGATCGCAATCGAGCGCCCAACGACTCGGGGAGCGGTCAAACCACGGTAGCGTAGTTGTTCGCTACGCCAACCGGCTTCACCATCCACGCGCTTCCAAGTGACGACCTTACCGTCCGACTCGACAGCAAAGACCAGACGCTCATCGCCGTCCATGCCAACATTGCCATCGGCCGTTTTGGTCCATTGCAAAACACCGCGCTCGGCGTTCACGCAACCCACACTGGCCTGAAAGGCACGCACGCAGACCACATTACTCAAGCGACTGACCGGGCCGACTAAATCGACCAAGCGCTCCACGTCATTGATACCGCGGGGCGAAGCGATTGGTACTTCCCAACGAATGCTCCCATTCGCTGGATTCAAACCCGTGAGTCGACCCGCGAGACCGGCCACCAGCGTATCGCCGACGGCCAATAAAACGCCAGCTTGTCTCAAAACCAATGGTTCCGTCGGTCGCTGTTGCATCCAAAGCTTGCGGCCGCTGTTGCCGTCAAAAGCATGAACCGCACGGTCTGCAGTCAGCACAAAAATACGCCCACCCGCTACGAATGGAGCGGTGTACGCCTGCGCGGTCAATCTCTCACGCCAGATTTCACGTCCTTCGACAATGGCCACCAATTCGTTGCCGAGAGTCACGACTGCGGCGACCCGTCCGTCGCTACCAACGCCAGCCGCTAACGGGGTGGCTAGGTTCAAGCGCCAAATATCACGACCTGTACCTGCATCAATGGCCGCAACCACACCTTCACTCGCAGCGCCAAACAAGGTCCTGCCGGAAACGCTGAGCGCCATCGGAAAATTAACAGCACCGAGCCGCGCCGTCCAGACCTGCTGCACGGGAACGACAGGTAAAACTGCCTGGAGTTCAGCTGGTTTAGGTTTGTTGGCGCCACCTGAGCAAGCAGCCAAAAAGACAAGCGTCAAGCCGGCTATCGAGATACGCCAGTTGCTTTCAAGTATTGAAGGCTTGCGAGCGCTTAACGGTGAAATAAGAAGCCGCTTCATTTTTGGGACTCGCTGACCGGGGCAACGCTGACAGAAAGCGCTTTGGCTGCGCCGACCGGGTCCACGCCCAATGCATTGAGTTTGACCTCGACCAAACGGCGATACTCAGTACGCTCGTCAAATTCTTTATAGGCGATCTGGTACTCGGTCTTGGCCTCAGCCTTTTTCCCTTGGGCAGCCAGAATGTCGCCTCGGCGATCGGCGGCCAATGCGGCGAATGATTTAGGCATGACACCTGACACTTGTTGCAGTGCTTCGTCATAAGCTTTGGTTTCGAGCAGAATACCAGACAAGCGCAGTTTGGCGATGCTTTGGTAACCTTCGTCAGACGCCTTGCTTGCAACCCAGACCAACGCGGTCTTGGACGCATCTAAATTACTTTTGTCGTAGTATGCCCGGGCAGCCAATAAACCAGCTTGCTCAGCATAGGTCGTACGACCGAAGTGCTCTTTCAAGTCGGCCACCGAACGATCGAGTTTAGGCATGTCACCAGCCAATGCTGCACGTTCCACTTCGTCATACATCACAGCGGCTTGCGCAGCTTGGCTGCGTTGCCAATAGTGGTAGCCATTCCAAGCGGCGACAGCGCTGAGCATCACGATCAAAGCCCAAGAGATGGCGTTGCCGTAGCGCTTCCAGAAATGCTTCAACTCAGCGAGTTGTTCCTGTTCTTCGAGGTCGAGATGTTTTGCCATGGGTCTTGTTTACGGTGCCGAATGAAAGAGCGATTGTAGAGGCCGGGCTAAGTTCGGCCGCGCAAAATTGCAGCCCAAGCGACTGCTTCGTCGAGTTTGCGCAAGGATTGCTCGGGCGCGGCCTCGGACTTGCTGCCCCGCAAAGGCTTGACCGCTACGCATCCGCTGGCGAGTTCGTTCTCCCCAAAAATCAAAGCGAACCGTGCACCGCTGGCATCGGCTTTTTTGAATTGCGATTTCATGCTACCCATGCCTTCTGCGGTTGAAGCGGCACTGGCGTGCATTTGCACGCTGACGCCTTGCGCTCGCAGCGTTTGAAGGGTTTGCAAAACCAAGGGGGCAGCGGCAGCGTCTGGAACGATCGCATAAGCATCGGGCGTCAAAACTGGCATGCTTTGGCCGGTTTCGCGTACCAGTTCGAGCACACGCTCAACACCGAGTGCCCAACCCACGGCAGGCGCTGGTTTGCCGCCAATCTGTTCG
The DNA here is from genome assembly GCA_947450695.1 of Comamonadaceae bacterium. Lineage (GTDB taxonomy): Bacteria > Pseudomonadota > Gammaproteobacteria > Burkholderiales > Burkholderiaceae_C > Polaromonas. The sequence goes on along the minus strand of CANFWV010000006.1, from coordinate 34,078 downwards.
ATCAGATAGTCGTAACGGCCGCCAGCGCACAACGTGCCTTGTGCACCCAATTGCTCTGTGACGAACTCGAACACTGTGAGGTTGTAATAGTCGAGCCCGCGCACCAGCCGATGGTTCAGCGTCCAAGGCACACCGTTCGCGTCCAGGATGGCTTTGAGCGCATTAAAGTGGGCCAGTGACGCTGCGCCCAGAAAGTCGATGAGGCGCGGGGCGCTCTCAACCACGGCTTTCATGGCGGGATTTTTGGTGTCCAAAATGCGCAGCGGATTGCTGTGCAGGCGACGCCGCGCATCTTCGTCGAGCATGTCGGCGTGCTGCTCAAAGTGGGCAATCAACTGCGCCCGATGCTGTGACCGCTCCTCTGGCTGACCGAGGCTGTTGATCTCAAGACGCCAATCGGTAATGCCGATTTCATTCCAGAGTGCCGCAGCCAGCAAGATCAATTCTGCATCGACTTCCGGGCCGCCAAAGCCCAAAGCTTCCGCGCCGATTTGATGAAACTGGCGATAACGGCCCCGCTGCGGACGTTCGCGCCGAAACATCGGACCCATGTAGTAAAGCCGCTTTCCGCCTTCGTACAGCAAGTTGTGCTCCGTGACAGCCCGGACTACGCTGGCGGTGTTTTCGGGGCGCATGGTCAGAAATGCATGGTCGCCGTTTTTATCAGAACGGTCTTCAAACGAATACATCTCCTTTTCGACAATGTCCGTGACCTCGCCGATGCCGCGCACAAAGAGCTGCGTGTGCTCCAAAATCGGCGTACGGATGTTGCGATAAGCGTATCGCGTCATGAGGTCCCGAACTTTGCCCTCCAACCATTCCCAGCGCGCCGATTCAGGCGGCAATATATCGTTCATGCCTTTGACGGCAAGCAGTTTTTCAGCCATGTTTTTTATGCAGCTTCGGTCGTTGCAGTGCTGCGACCGAAGCGATTTTCAATGTAGTTTTCGACAATGACCTGAAACTCTTCGGCGATGCGATCGCCGCGCAGTGTCATCCGCTTTTCGCCATCTATAAAGACCGGCGCTGCGGGCGTTTCACCCGAGCCCGGCAGACTGATACCCAGATCGGCATGCTTACTTTCTCCAGGGCCATTGACAATACAACCCATGACCGCGACCTTGAGTTTTTCAACGCCTGGGTATTGCTCACGCCAGACCGGCATTTGCGCGCGCAGGAAGTCATCAATCTGTTTCGCCAACACTTGAAAAGTGTCACTCGTGGTGCGACCGCAGCCGGGGCAAGCGGTCACGCTCGGTACAAAACTGCGCAGACCCAGCGCCTGCAAAATCTCGGACGCGATCAACACCTCTTGTGTTCGCGACTCGCCCGGTTGCGGCGTCAGCGAGACACGGATCGTGTCGCCAATGCCCTCTTGCAGCAAGATGCCCAGCACCGCAGCCGACGCCACCGTGCCTTTGGTGCCCATGCCGGCTTCGGTCAGACCCAAGTGCAACGCATGTTGCGTGCGCTTGGACAATTCGCGGTAGACAGAGATCAGGTCTTGCACGCCGCTAACCTTGCAGGACAGAATAATTTGCTCATGCGCCATACCCATTTGCTGGGCCAATGCCGCAGAGTCAAGCGCCGACGTGATGAGCGCTTCGTACATCACCTGTTTGGCATCCCAAGGGACGCTTCTTGTGCTGTTCATGTCCATCAGACTGGCCAGCAGTTCTTGGTCGAGGCTGCCCCAGTTGACACCAATGCGCACGGGTTTGTTCCAGCGCACAGCCGCTTCAATCATCTGCCCAAACTGTTTGTCGTGTTTGTTGCCCTTGCCGACATTGCCGGGATTGATGCGGTACTTGGACAAGGCTTCTGCGCAAGCCGGGTAATCTGTCAGCAGGCGGTGGCCATTGAAATGAAAGTCGCCAATCAGGGGAACGTCAATCCCCATCCGGTCGAGCTGGTCGCGAACATGGGGCACGGCCTCGGCCGCTTCCGGCGTGTTAACCGTGATGCGGACCATTTCAGAACCCGCCAGTGCGAGTTCTTTGATCTGGATGGCTGTCCCGATGACATCTACTGTGTCGGTGTTCGTCATCGACTGCACGCGCACTGGCGCATCGCCACCTACGGTGACCACACGCGAACCCCAAACGACGCGAGCCTGGGCAGACCGACGGAGCAATGGTTCGGCTGAATCAATCGGGAGGCAAGACTGCACTTTTATTTCACCTCAAAACGAGCAACATTGTCGCGGGTAACCGGGCCAAGATCAAACGACTGGCCACGTATCTGTACTTGGGTCACATCAGCCCGACCCACAATGGCGCTCAAAGGCAGGGAACCGGAAGCGCCAGCGACTTCACCTGCGACCAGCTTACGGCGGAGTACCCCAATACCCTTGGCATCAGTGACTTCAACCCACGAATCAGCGGTTGGTTTAAAAACGACAATGCCAGTCGTCGGGGACGATGCCGTTTGCACACCTTCGGTGACCGACAGAACAGGACCTGAAACGACCGCAGTTGAATTCATCGCAGCAGCCTCACTTGTTGAGCCGATGACTTGTTCTGGCGGGGCAGGCTCAACAGCCATCACTGGCAACGACGGTACGCCCGCCAAGTCACCCTCAACCGCTTCGGATTTTGGCGCGGAGAAATCGAAAGGCGGTAAAAATATCAAGAGTAATGTGCTTGATACAAGAAGGGCTCCACCAACGATGGCGGGTCTTGAAATTGTGCTTAAAAAGGTCGACCGACTTGTTGAAATTGTCGCTCTCTCAACGACTCGGCGAGCCTCTACCCGATGGCCTGGGAGAAGCGTAGATTGACTTGGCAAAAGTCGAAGAATTTCCGCCGGGTCAACCTTCAGTGTTCGGCACACGCTCCCCGCAAGCGCTCTGACAAAAACAGCGTCCGGCAGGAGTTCGAAACGATCAGCCTCCAAGGCCTCGAGCTTTTTGACCGGAACTTTGAGCGACACGGCCAGTGCAGCAATATGCAATCCCGAGGCTTCACGTGCATGGCGGATCAGCATACCGGCAGTGATAACAGGCTCAGCAACGGCCAACACCGAGGCTGAGTTTGCGTCCAAGATTTGTTCGGTGTCTTCAGTCAAGAAAAGCCCCTTTTTCATATGCGATCAATTCGCTAGATTCTGCGAAGCGCCCTCGCAACTGAACAGCCAGTTCAGCGACTGCTTCTGGATTCCTGAGCAAATGCTCAATTTTGATACCCAACCAAAGTGATTCGGCATTCGCCAAAGGCCCTTTGTTGAGTTTACGCATATACGGCTGTGCAGGCCGCAAATCACCCCGGTCAAACAGCAATTGCGCAAGGTTGTAGGCGGTCACCGGATTGCCTGGATCCAATTTGTAAGAACGGGAAAAACTAATCTCAGCGCCGACGGTCTGCCCGGAACGCAACTGACACAGACCCTGAACCATCCAACTTTTAGCCGCATTGGCATACGTCGGGTTATCAATTGCTTGAGCGAAAAATTTCTCAGACACATCGTATTGCGCCTGCTGGCACAGCAACCAAGCGTAGTTGTGTGCAGCATCGGCATCCAAAGGATTCACGTCCAGCGCGCGTTGAAAACTCTCCGACGCTAAAGGCAAGTCGTTCAAACGCTGATAGGCCAAACCACGTAGGTTATAGGCATCTGCATTCGCAGAATCAATGGCAATCGATTGCTTAATTTCATCGAGTGCGATGCGGGTTTGACCTTGCTGAAAATAGGCTAACGCCAATTCGAACCGAATGCGCGAACGCCGCTGGTTTGGCGTTTCGTCAGACTCAGTCAGAAAATCGGCGTGGACATCCCCGTGCGCAGACACATTAGATCCAGCCCCCCCTTGCGCGCAACCGGACAGCCATACAGCCAAGGCACAGACAAGTCCGCGAGTGAGTGTTGCTTTCAGCGTCATGGCTGATTGACCGGAGCGACGACCACCTTAATGCCCTTTAACATGCCTTGACGCTGTGTCGCCATGCGCTTTTGCACGTCGGTGCGGTCTTGCACGTCGCCAGCGAGTTGCCCGCAAGCGGCGTCAATGTCATCGCCACGGGTTTTTCGCACGGTGGTGACGATGCCGGCATCCAGCAAAATTTTGGCAAACGCCAGCACCTGCGGCATGGCGGAGCGTGTGAGGCCGGAAGCCGGAAACGGATTGAATGGAATCAGGTTGAACTTGCACGACAGCCCGTCCACCGCGTGCTTGCGCATCGACGCGACCAGTTGGCGCGCATGCTCGGCCTGGTCATTCACGCCGTCGAGCATGCAGTATTCAAAGGTGATGAAGTCGCGCGGCGCAAAGACCTGATAGCGGGCGCAGGCCTGCAACAACTCGGCAATCGGGTATTTGCGGTTCAGCGGCACCAAGTTGTCACGCAAGGTGTCGTCAGGCGCATGCAGCGACACAGCCAATGCAACAGGGCAGTCTTGCCCGAGCCGGTCGATCATCGGCACCACGCCAGAGGTAGAAACCGTGACGCGGCGGCGCGACAGGCCGTAAGCGTGGTCGTCCAGCATGACGCGCAAGGCTGGCAACAACTGCGCATAATTTTGCAGCGGCTCGCCCATGCCCATCATCACCACGTTGGAGATAACGCGCTCTTGTTTACCCAAATGCTGGCGCAAAAAGTGCTCGGCAAACCAGAGCTGCGCCGTGATTTCGGCGGTGCTGAGGTTGCGGCTGAAGCCTTGGTGACCGGTCGAGCAAAAACGGCAACCCACGGCGCAACCGGCTTGGGATGAAATACACAAAGTGCCGCGATCCGCTTCAGGAATGAAAACGGTTTCGATGACATCACCCGCACCGACGTCGAACAACCACTTGATGGTGCCGTCAGCAGAATCATGCCGCGACAGCACGGTGAGCGCCTGAATGTGGGCCTTGCCGGCGAGCTTGCTGCGCAGAGACTTAGCCAGATCGGTCATCTGCTCAAAGTCAGTCGCGCCGCGCTGATGAATCCAGCGGAAGAGCTGGGTAGCGCGAAAACGCTTTTCGCCGAGTTGCTCGCAAAATGCGGCCAAGCCGTCAAGGTCAAAGTCGAGAAGATTGGTGGTCATGACAGGGTCGCCTTTCTGCACTGGAAATTACCCGCGCCGAAAGGCCGAACCTGCCACCCACGAAAAGAGGCCCCAGGCCAGCAACGGCCCGGCGACGGGCAGTGGAGCTGTGGGGCCGACATATCAGCGTGCGTAAATATTCATGCCCGCGAAGAAGAAGCTGATTTCGACTTGCGCTGTTTCAACAGCGTCAGAACCGTGAACGGCATTGGCATCAATGCTTTCAGCGAAGTCAGCGCGAATGGTGCCTGGAGCCGCTTTCTTAGGGTCAGTAGCGCCCAACAGATCACGGTGCTTCAGAACAGCGTTTTCGCCTTCGAGGGCTTGGATCATCACTGGGCCGGAGACCATGAAATCAACCAGATCTTTGAAGAAAGGACGTTCGCGGTGCACACCGTAAAAAGCTTCGGCCTCGCCGCGTGAGAGGTGCACAAACTTGGCCGCCACAATTTTCAAGCCAGCAGCCTCGAAACGCGCGTAGATCTGACCAATGACGTTCTTGGCGACAGCGTCAGGCTTGATGATGGAGAGAGTACGTTCGATAGCCATGAGATTTCCTTAAATTTTGAGTTTTCGAGGGAGTGTTCAGAATGAACAAAGCCTCATAGTTTAACCTGAGCGCGATGCATGCAAGGATCAAACGGTGAGCTAAAAGACTTGGAACTCAGCGGTTTCCGCTTCGACCTCCGCCTCCACCGCTACCGCCTCGGTTACCGCCACCACGGCGTGGCCCGCCGGTGCCACCACCGCCGGCATAACCGCCACCACCGCCATAACCACCAGCATTGCCGCCGCTACCGCCCCGACGCTGGCCTTGTGCTTGACGTTGTCTAGTGAACGTGTCGGCACCAATGTAGCCAAACGACGTTTTCATCGGGTCCGGCTGTGACCCCCCGGGTGGATTGTCAGATCTAGCAGAACGATCGCCGCCGCGTGGCTGACCTTGCCGACCTGCATTGCCGCCACCACCACCTCCAAAGTTACCTTGACGCGGACCTCCGCGTGGGCCACCTGGGCCAGGGGCACGACCACCCGTGCCGGGACCTCTGCCCCGACCGGCATCCTGCCTCTGCGGAGGTGGCTGCAAATCGTATGGTTCCGGTGCATCCTCTCGCTGCGCATCGCCAGATTGACGCTGCACGGGTGCACCCCGATTGCCACGTGAACGTTCTTGCCGTGGACCACGCCCTGTACGGCCCTTGCCAGGAGTACCGTCCGCTTGACGTGTTGGTCTAGGATCTCCGCGCGACTCAGATCGACTCAACGCATTTGTCAGCGCAGCAATGTCGTTTTCATCGAGTTCGACGAAAGCACCCCGCTTGAGGCCTCGCGGCAGCATGACTGCGCCATAGCGAATGCGAATCAAACGGCTTACGGCGTGGCCGACAGCTTCAAACATGCGGCGAACTTCGCGGTTTCGGCCCTCTGAAATCGTCACCTTGTACCAGCAGTTGGCGCCCTCGCCGCCGCCGGCTTCAATCGTTCCAAACTGGGCGATACCGTCGTCGAGTTGCACGCCTTCTAGCAAGCGTTTTTTCTCTTCGTTGTTCAGTGCACCCAGCACACGTACGGCATATTCGCGCTCCAAACCAAAACGCGGGTGCATCAGTTGGTTGGCGAGCTCTCCAGAACTCGTCAGCAACAACAACCCCTCTGTGTTCAAGTCGAGCCGGCCGACAGACTGCCACTTACCTTGATACAACTTTGGCAGCCGCCGAAAAACAGTGGGACGGTTCTGCGGATCATCGTGAGTGACCACTTCACCAGTCGGTTTGTGGTAAGCGATCACGCGAGCCGGCGGCGGGTCGATCCGCACGCGAACCGGCTTGCCATTGACCTTGACCGTATCGCCAAATTGGATGCGCTGACCAACGTGCGCAGGTTCGGCGTTAACGGAAATCCGCCCTTCCAGAATGAGTTGCTCCATTTCTAGACGTGACCCCAAACCGGCCTGCGCCAGCACCTTGTGCAGCTTCGGGCTTTCTGGCTGAGCCGACAGCACGCGCTTGGACAAGACGACGGCAACATCCTCTTCGTCAGCATCGAATTGGCCGGTCACCACATCTTCGAACTGGTAGACCGCATCAGGGGCTGCTGCGACCTGTGGGCGATGCGACTGCTGCTTTGGCTGACGCTGTGCTGGAGCATCGTCAGTCAACGCTGCTAGAGCACCCGGCTGCTCTGGTGTGATAGCGTCAGCAGCCGGCTGGGTAACCGTGTCGGTTGCGGGAACGGGGGTATCTGATGGGTTCATATGTTTTCGCAGGTTGGCTCGTCAGGGCCGCAGAGCAGCCCCCGAATTCAGTTGTCAACTCAAAGGGGCAATGGGGCTTCAGGCGTAGTTGGCGTTGTCTCAGCTTCGATCTCAATCACTGTTTCGATCATGGATTGCGCCAAAAGGGACTCACCGATCGGTGTCGGATCAGACAAACCAAATTCGATCTGTTCGAGCATGGCGGCTTCACCTTCCGTGCTATTCATAGCCGGTAACTGGTCGAGCGACTCAACACCCAGATCGTCCAGAAACTGGCGGGTGGTCGCGTAAAGCCCCGGACGACCGACAGTCTCACGATGACCAATCACTTCGACCCAACCGCGGTCTTCCAACTGCTTGAGCAACAGACTGTTAATCGTCACGCCCCGAATATCTTCCATGTCGCCACGTGTCACGGGCTGGCGATAGGCAATGATCGCTAGCGTCTCTAATGCTGCACGGGTGTACTTAGGTGGTTTTTCAGGGTGGAGTCGGTCCAAAAATTCTCGCATTTCCGGGCGGCTTTGAAAACGCCAACCACTGGCCACATGTACCAACTCAACGCCTCGACCAGTCCAGTCGACCTGCAACTGTTGAAGCAGGCGTTTTAGTGTGTCGGCTGTCAGCGCACCGTCGAATAGCACCTCCAACTCACGCACATGCAAAGGTTGCGGAGCGCAGATCAATGCTGTTTCGAGGACGCGTTTTGCATCCATCGTATTCATGATTTTTCAGTTCCGAAAAAAGCCGGGTGAGGCGTGCCTGGTTACAACCGAGGCGGGGGCACAGAGACGAGAGGTTCAGGGTGGCAACAAACCATCCAGTGAGCGTAACGCTGGCAAGTAGCGAAGACTACGTTTTTCCATTGTAGCTGAGGCCCAACTCAGCCATAGCAGCCTCAAGATCATCGGGGACCGGGGCGACAAAGGCCAACGCCTCACCACTCACAGGGTGCTGAAAACCCAAGCGTCTGGCATGCAAGGCTTGCCGCTTGAGTCCAACGGCAGGTTCACCGCCATACAACGCATCGGAAACCAGCGGATGACCCAGTGACGCCATGTGAACCCGGATCTGATGCGTGCGGCCGGTGTAAAGCTTGCAGCGCACAAGGCAAAAATCGTCTTGGTTGTCGATCAAGGAAATATCGGTGAGGGCCGTTTTACCGGAGTTGCGTTCAAGATCAACCACCGCCATGCGCAGACGGTTGCGCGGGTCACGCCCGATCGGTAATGCCACTTGCTGTTGACGCGACCCTTGCCACTCTTTATGACCCACTGCTAAATAGTCACGGTTGACTTCCCGGGCCGCAATCATCTCAACCAGTCGGTCCATGGCTTCGCGAGTTTTAGCCACGACCATCAGGCCACTGGTGTCTTTGTCGAGCCGATGCACGATGCCTGCACGTGGCAAAAAACGCATCGCATCGTCGCGACCCAGCAAGCCATTCAACAACGTACCACTCCAGTTGCCCGGCGCTGGGTGCACGACCAAACCCGCTGGTTTGTTGATGACCATTAAATAGTCGTCTTCAAAAACAATGTCGAGGATCATGACTTCTGGTTTGAAGGCTTGGCTTTGGGGTGTTGGCCGAAGCTCAATTTGTAACCAATCCCCCGCCTTGACCTTGGCCGAGGTCTTGGTGATGAGCTGTTTTTTCAGCTTAACAGCACCAGACTCGATGAGCTGTTGAAGATAAGTTCGCGAGAACTCGGGCACAATTCCGGCCAAAGCCCGATCCAGCCGGTCACCGTGTGCCGAAATTGGCACTTCGGCCTCGCGCAATTCCACCTCGACGACGCTGTCGGACTCATCTTGTGAGTCATCAGTAACGTCAACGATCAAGGGGGCGCTCGATATAATTATTGGGCTATGTTCAGAAACAGTCATTAGAGAGTCGATCACGATGTTGTTCAAATTATCGGCGTTTCAAGCCACGACTCGCGCAGCAAGCGCCTTTTTAATTCTCGGCGGCCTATTGGTTGGCTGTTCGTCAACGCCTGTCGACCCCACAGCAACATGGAGTCCGAACAAGATTTATTCGGAAGCCAAAGATGAAGCCACCGCTGGCGCCTATGAAAAAGCGATTGGGATGTATGAAAAGCTTGAAGGCCGCGCCGCTGGAACACCATTGGCCCAGCAAGCGCAGCTTGAAAAAGCGTACACGCAGTATAAAAGCGGTGAGCAAGTTCAAGCTATTGCAACATTGGACCGGTTTGTGCGACTCCACCCCGCCAGTTCAGCCTTAGATTACGCCTTGTACTTGAAAGGGCTTGTCAATTTTAATGACAATCTTGGCATGTTCAGCTCGTGGGTTCGTCAGGATCTTTCCGAGCGTGATCAAAAAGCCGCCAAGGAATCATTTGAGTCCTTCAAGGACTTGACTACTCGCTTCCCAGACTCTCGCTACGCGCCAGATGCCCGACTGCGCATGGTCTACATCGTCAACTCACTGGCCCAATCAGAAGTCAATGTGGCGCGGTTTTACTTCAGCCGGGGAGCCTATGTGGCGACCATCAATCGGGCACAAAGTGCCATCACCGCTTTCCGCGATGTTCCTGCCATTGAAGAGGCACTGTCACTTTTATACCGTTCCTACGACGCCTTGGGGATGACACAACTCCGAGATGACACACTCCGAGTGATACAAAAAAGCTACCCGGAAAGCGCATTGACCCGCAACGAAACAAAAGCTAAGCAAGGGGCGTGGTACAAATTTTGGTGAGTCCATCGAGGCGTTCGAATAACTCCGTCTCAGTATTCAATCGCTGCATGGGCGGCAAGGCTTTCAACAAGCGTCGGCCATAGCCCATTGCGACCAAACGTGTGTCGCAGACGACCAGCACGCCCTGATCGGTTTCACGCCGAATCAGGCGTCCAGCGCCCTGTTTGAGTGCAACTGCGGCTTCCGGCAAAAAGTAATCGTTGAAAGCGCTACGGCCTTCGGCCTCGATGTGTTTTGATCTCGCTTCCGCCATCGGATCATTTGGCGGAGGAAACGGCAGCTTGTCGATGATGACCAGTTGCAAGGCATCGCCTGGCACATCAATGCCTTCCCAAAAGGAAGCTGAAGCGACCAGAATGCAACCGGCTTCGCCGATCGAGTTGCCACGGCGAAAACGATCAATCAACACGCGTTTTGGTAAAGCGCCCTGGACCAGTACGTCCAAATCGCCCGAGGCCTCAAAGGTCTCGCGCAAAATGTCAGCGATGCCGCGTAAAGCGCGCAATGTCGTGGTCAGTACCATCGTCCGACCGCCCAGACGCGCAGCCCACTTAGCCGCTGATTGCGCTACGCGTGCCATGTGACCAGACTCGCTGGGTTTCGGGAAATCACGCGGCACATAAACAGCAGCTTGGGTCGCGTAGTCAAACGGGCTCCCAACCCGCAGCAATTGCGCGCCGACAAGACCACAAGGTTTGGTGAACCAGCTCAATTGGTCATCATCACCGAGCGTAGCCGAGGTAAAAATCCAAGTCTTTGCAGCCTCCGGGTTGCTGCCGAGCACCTTAGCCTGAACAGCTTGCGCAATGTCAAGCGGCGACTCAATCAAGCGCAATTGCGCACCAACCTCCAGCCAGCGCACCGAGCCTGTCTGGCAGGGACCAGCAAAATGCCGCAAGCGTTCGCCAAACTCAACAGACCGCTCCAGCAGACGTCCGAAATCAGGGGCAATTTCACTCACCGTGTCGAGCGCTTCAGCGGCCGCCGAACAAGCGTCCGCCATTTGCGCCAAGGCCAGCGCCCATGCGTCAGGGTCCACCGTTTCGGGGCAGGTTTCGGTCCATCGCAGTTTGGAGCCCGGATGGGCTTTGCCGACACACAGCCGCAGTTCACGCGCGGCTCGCTCGGCCTTGCCGGCAAGCTCTTGCCAGTCGGCCAAGCCACGCGCCATTTGCAGTCCAGTGCCAAGCAAGTCTCGACAGAAATCAAGCAACTGGCTGGTCGTGATGTTTTTACCCAAAAACTGCACGCCGGTTTCATTGAGCTGATGGGCTTCGTCAAAAATCGCGATCCGGACTGTGGGCAGCAACTCGGCAACACCCGACTCGCGCACGGCCAGATCTGCGAAAAATAAATGGTGGTTGATGACCACAACATCAGCGGCCAATGCCTCGCGTCTGGCCAGATTGACATGACAAGCGCGGAACCTCGGACAGGCCGCACCCAGGCAGTTTTCGCGGGTCGATGTGACGAGTGGAATCACTGGCGACCGCTCATCCAGTCCCGGCAATTCCGCCAAATCCCCAGTACGAGTAGTCTGCGACCACTCTTCAATTCGCGCCAACGCATGCAGTGTGCTGCGCTCCGGCTGCATGGCCTCTGTGCGCGCTTGCTCCATCCGGTGCAAGCAAAGATAACTGCCCCGTCCCTTCAACAAAGCCGTGCTGACAGGCACGCCCAAGGCCTCGACAAGGCGCGGCAAATCTCGGCCATACAGTTGGTCTTGCAAGGCTTTGGTCGCTGTCGACAGCATGACCCGTTCACCACTGAGCAAGGCCGGCACAAGATAGGAAAAAGTTTTACCGACGCCGGTGCTGGCTTCAACCACCAATGGATAAGCGCCTTCGATGGCGCGTGCCACTGCCAGCGCCATCTCGGTTTGGCCACTGCGCGGCACAAACTGATCGGCAGCCCGGGATAAAACACCATCAGGCCCAAAAGCCTCTTGGACTTGCTGCTCAAGGTCCATCAGGCAGGCTCAGCCGGGCGCAGGGAAGACTCAAGCTGCGCGATTTTGTCGCGCAACACCAAGCGACGTTTTTTCAAGCGTTTGAACAAGAGTTGATCGACAGGCAAAGCGTGGGCCATCAAATCGATCAACGCATCGAGATCAGCGTGCTCGATGGTCATGTCGATGAGTCGCCTTTCGGCAGAATGCAGATTCATGAGCAAAGTGAACGACCGGTTCTTCAGGGGTATGCAGGCAGAGACTTGCCTGTTACGGGTCCATCTTGTATCAAGCGTTGTTCGCGATCAGCCCGATTTTTAGCAGCTTGGTCGCGCCGCAGACGCATCGCCTCAACATTGGCGGCCGCTTGCGCGCGCTTTGTCACTGCCTCCAGGGCTTTGCTCTGGCTACTTTCCAATCGAGTACCCATACTGGATTTATTTGCCTCTGCTTGCTCAGACGAATTACCCTGATCCACCGCGCGTTGCTTTGCACGTTCTTCTTGACTAGCTGCGTCCTGTTGAATTTTGATCGCTTGATCAATTTTTTGCTGTTGCTGAAGGTTCAGCTTTTCCTCGGTCTTCAACAGCTGATCGGCGGCGCTGAGCTTGCGCTCGATCTCATTGATCAAGATTTCCTGCCGGCGCAGATCCGCCAATCTCTCACGATAAGGCGGAAGTAATTTGTCACGGCAATTATTTGCAAAAAATTCGCGAAAACATACTGCTTCTGCCGTCTTGAAGTCAGCTTCCAGCTTCTGCCTTTCCTCGGTAATACGCGCGCGCTCCGCAGCGCGTTCCAACGGCCCGACATCATCCGTAGGTTGCGCACATGCACTTCCGATCAGACCTATCCAGAGCGCCAGCAAAAAAAAGAATTTCATGTGAGCGTCGTGTCTACATTTCTGCGCTCAAGTGCCAGAAATTCCGCCGACTGCATTTCGTTCAAACGTGAAATAGTGCGGGGAAACTCATGTGCCAGTGGGCCTTCGGTATAAAGTTCTTCTGGCTGCACTTCTGCGGACATGATCAGCTTCACACGTCGGTCGTACAACACGTCCACCAGCCAAGTGAAACGCCGAGCTTCTGAGGCCATGCGGACCGGCATGTGTGGCACGTCGCTCAACAGCACCGTGTGAAACTGACTGGCGAGTTCCAGATAATCATTTTGTGATCGCGGTCCACCACACAGCGTTTTGAAGTCAAACCAAACCAGTCCACCAGCTTTTCGCCGCGCGTGAATCTGCCGGGACTCAATCTGTAACACCGGGTCTTCCTCGTGCACTTCAACTAAACGGTTGAACGTCTCGGCCATTTCAGCATTAGCAGCTTCACCCAGCGGTGTGAGATACAGCCTGAGCTGCTCTAGCGTGCGACGGCGGTAATCGGTGCCGTTGTCGACACTCATCACCTCCAAATTCGCCTTCAGCAGCGCAATCGCCGGCAAGATACGATCACGGTGAAGGCCATTCGGATAAAGCTCATCCGGCGCAAAATTAGATGTCGTGACAAATCCCACACCGTTGTCAAACAAAGCGGCCAGCAGCCGGTGCAGAATCATTGCGTCCGTGATGTCGGCCACGTGAAACTCATCAAAGCAAATCAATCGGTAGCGCAGTGAAATTCGGCGCCCCAATTCATCAAGCGGATTCACCGTGCCTTGCAAGTCGCGCAGTTCACGATGCACTTCACGCATGAACTCGTGAAAATGCAGCCGTGTTTTGCGCTTGAGTGGTACCGCGTTGTAAAAGCAATCCATCAGAAAGCTTTTACCCCGACCGACACCGCCATGCATATAAACACCGCGCGGAATGGCCGGCCGGTTGATCAGCTTCTTGAGGGCGTTCGAACGCTTTTCTTTGAAGCCGGCCCATTCCGTGGCGCAGCGCTCAAGAGCAGTAACCGCCCGCAGTTGCGCGGGGTCGCTGACGTACCCGCGCGCCTGCAGCTCTGCCTCGTAGGCCGCATAGACCGGCAAGCGCTTAGGTTGGCTAGACAAATTTAAAAGCTACAAAGAGTCAAAAATTCAACGTGCGTTTGTCGACCGCCAAAGCTGCTTCTTTAGTAGCTTCGCTGAGCGACGGATGCGCATGACAGATGCGAGCAATGTCTTCACTGCTGGCGCGAAACTCCATCGCCACCACACATTCAGCGATCAACTCGCTGGCCATCGGGCCAACGATGTGCACGCCAAGAATTTCGTCAGTAACTGCATCTGCAAGCATTTTGACCATACCGGTGGTATCACCCAATGCACGCGCACGACCGTTCGCCATGAACGGGAACGTACCGACCTTGTAGGCGCGACCTTCAGCCTTAAGCTGTTCTTCAGTTTGACCGACCCAAGCGATCTCGGGGTTGGTGTAGATAACCCAAGGGATGGTGTTGAAGTTGACATGGCCGTGTTGGCCAGCGATGCGTTCAGCAACAGCAACGCCTTCTTCTTCCGCTTTGTGTGCGAGCATCGGGCCGCGTACCACGTCACCGACAGCCCAGACATTGGGCAGGTTGGTTTTGCAGTCGCCATCAACCACAATCGCACCACGCTCGTCGAGCGCCAAGCCGACCGCATCAGCGGCAAGGCCGATGGTGTTCGCCACCCGGCCAATCGAGATGATGAGTTTGTCAACGTCGAGGGACACCGCTTCGCCCTTGGCGTTGGTGTAGGCGACTGACACGCCTTTCTTACCCGACTTGATCTCGCCGACTTTGACGCCAAGCTCGATCTTCAAACCTTGCTTAACGAACGCTTTGTGGGCTTCCTTCGCAATCTGCTGGTCAATCGCGCCGAGGAAAGTTGGTAGCCCTTCCAGCACGGTCACTTCAGCACCCAGACGGCGCCAGACAGAACCCATCTCCAAACCGATCACGCCCGAACCAATCAGGCCGAGTTTTTTCGGGACTGCGCCAATTCGCAATGCACCGTCGTTGGAAAGTATGTTGGCCTCATCAAACGGTGTGCCCGGCAAGGCGCGTGCGTTGGAACCCGTGGCGATGATCACATGCTTGCCAGAAATAGTGTCTTCAGCCGTGCCCGCCACTTTGATCTCGTACAAGCCATCTTTGGCCGCGACGAAAGAGCCACGACCGTGGAAAAAAGTCACCTTGTTCTTTTTGAACAGGTAAACGATGCCGTCGTTGTTTTGCTTTACAACGGTGTCCTTGCGGGCCACCATTTTGGCGACGTCGAGGCTCAAGCCAGAGACGTTGATGCCGTGGTCAGCAAAGTGATGACCCGCCTGCTCAAAGTGCTCAGAAGACTGCAGCAGCGCCTTCGAAGGGATGCAACCAACGTTGGTGCAAGTGCCGCCCAAAGCCGGGCCGCCCTTGGCGTTTTTCCACTCATCGATACAGGCCACGTTGAAGCCCAGTTGAGCGGCGCGAATCGCGGCGATATAACCGCCAGGACCGCCACCGATAACGATCACGTCAAATTGTTTAGACATTATTTCTCTCTCAGATATCAAACAGCAGACGCGCTGGATCTTCCATCGCCTCTTTCATCGCGACCAGGCCCAACACGGCTTCGCGGCCGTCGATGATGCGGTGGTCGTAAGACATGGCGAAGTAGTTCATCGGGCGAACTACGATCTGACCGTTCTCAACGACGGCGCGGTCTTTGGTCGCGTGTACGCCCAAAATAGCCGACTGCGGTGGGTTGATGATCGGTGTCGACAACATCGAGCCGAAGGTACCGCCATTGCTTATGGAGAAGGTGCCGCCGGTCATCTCTTCGATGCCGAGCTTGCCGTCACGTGCTTTTGCACCGTATTCGGCAATTTTCTTCTCGATGTCTGCAAAGCTCATCTGGTCGGCATTGCGCAAGATAGGCACCACCAAACCACGCGGCGAACCGACCGCGATACCGATGTCGAAGTAGCCGTGGTAAACGATGTCATTGCCGTCGACAGAAGCGTTCAGGACTGGGTACTTCTTCAAAGCATGCACGGCAGCCTTGACGAAGAAACTCATGAAGCCGAGCTTGATGCCATGCTCTTTTTCGAACTTTTCCTGGAACTTCTTGCGCATATCCATGACTGGAGCCATGTTGATTTCGTTGAAGGTCGTGAGGATGGCGTTGGTCGATTGCGACTGCAACAAGCGCTCGGCCACGCGGGCGCGCAGACGGCTCATAGGCACGCGTTGTTCAGGGCGGTCACCCAAGCTGGTAGCTGGCGTGGCCACTTGCGGCAGCGACGTCTTGGGCGCGCCAGTAGGAATCACTGCAGCAGTTGGCTTGACGCCGCCGGCAACGGCGGACAACACATCACCCTTGGTGACGCGGCCATCTTTCCCGGTGCCTGAGACCGAGCCTGCCGCCAGACTGTTGTCAACCATCAACTTGGCTGCAGCTGGCATGGCCACACCGGCCATGCTATTGGATGCCGGAGCGGCGGCAACAGCCACAGCGGGTGCAGCGGCAGCGGCTGGCGCGGAAACTATGGCCGGCGCAGCGGCAGCAACCTTGCCATCGGTATCAATGCGTGCGATCAATTGCTCAGCCAGCACAGTAGCGCCGTCGCCGATCAGGATTTCTGAGAGAACGCCAGCAGAAGGTGCCGGCACTTCAAGAACGACCTTGTCGGTCTCGATTTCGATCAGAATTTCATCAGCCGCGACAACGTCGCCGACTTTCTTTTTCCATTGCAGCATGGTGGCCTCGGCCACGGATTCGGACAGCTGCGGAACTTTGACTTCAACGATAGCCATTTTTTATCTTTCGGGAATTGATTCTGAACGAGGTACGGGTAAGCGAATGCGGTATCAGATTACTTGCTGAGGACAAAACCCTTGAGCTTGCCGAAAGCGCCTTCGACCAGCGCTTTTTGCTGCTCTTGGTGAAGATGTGAATAACCCACCGCAGGCGAAGCGGATGCCGCACGGCCCGAATAGCCCAACTTTTGACCGGCCATCATGTTCTCGTGGATGTAATGCTGCACGAAGAACCAAGCACCTTGGTTTTGCGGCTCGTCTTGTGTCCAGACCAATTCGGTGGCGTTCGGGTACTTCTTGAGTTCCGCCGCGAAAGCCTTGTGCGGGAACGGATAAAGCTGCTCCACACGCAAAATGGCGACATCGTTGGCGGCCAACTCTTCACGCTTTTTCACCAGGTCGTAGTACACCTTGCCAGAGCAAGCCAAGATCCGCTTGACCTTGTCGGCCTTCAGCACCTTGTTCTCAGGAATCACGGTCTGGAAACTACCCTTGGTGAACTCAGACACCGGCGATGTGGCGTCCTTGTTGCGCAGCAAAGATTTCGGCGTGAAGATGATCAGCGGCTTGCGTAGGTCACGCACCATCTGACGGCGCAACACGTGGAAGATCTGGCTCGCCGTGGTCGGCTGCACGATTTGCATGTTGGTGTCTGCAGCTAGCTGCATGAAACGCTCAAGTCGCGCCGAACTGTGCTCTGGTCCTTGACCTTCGTAGCCGTGCGGCAACATCAGGGTCAAGCCGTTAACACGGCCCCACTTGACTTCACCGGAGGCGATGAACTGGTCAATGACGACCTGGGCGCCATTCGCAAAGTCACCGAACTGAGCTTCCCAGATGACCATGGTGTTGGGGTCGTTTGAAGCGTAGCCGTACTCAAAACCGAGTACAGCTTCTTCAGACAGGATCGAGTCGATGACCACGAAAGGAGCTTGGTTTTCTGCCACGTTTTGCAAAGCCACGTAACTGCCAATGTCCCACTTCTCACGTTTTTGATCATGAATCACTGCGTGACGGTGTGTGAATGTGCCGCGGCCGCTGTCTTCACCAGACAAGCGCACCGGGTAGCCACTGGCCACCAAGGACGCAAAAGCCATGTGCTCGCCCATGCCCCAGTCAACTGGCGTATCACCACGCCCCATGGCCGCACGGTCGTCATAGACTTTTTTAACCAGCTGGTGCGGTGACACAGATTCAGGAATCGTGGTGATTCTTTCGGCTAGGCGCTTCCACTCTGAAGAGGGAATCGACGTGTCGCCGGCATCCGTCCACTTTTTACCTAGGAACGGCGCCCAGTCAACGGTGTACTTGGTTTTGAAGTTGGTCAAGACCGACTCACCAGTGTGCTTGCCGGCATCCAGCGCGGCACGGTAAGACTTGACCATGTCGTCACCCAAGGTATCACCCAAACCTTGCGTTGCCAACTTGTCAGCAAACAGTTTGCGGGTACCGGGATGAGCCGTGATTTTTTTGTACATCAACGGCTGCGTCAAAGCTGGAGTGTCCTGCTCGTTGTGACCCAACTTCCGGAAACAGACAATGTCCAGCACCACGTCTTTGCGAAATGTCATCCGGTATTCGAGAACCAGCTGCGTGGCCAGAACAACGGCCTCTGGGTCATCGCCATTGACGTGCAGAACTGGCGCTTCAACCATCTTCACAATGTCTGTACAGAACACGCTGGAACGCATGTCACGTGGGTCAGAGGTGGTAAAACCGATTTGGTTGTTGATGATGATGTGCACCGTGCCACCCGTGAAATAACCACGGGTTTGGGCCAATGCAAAAGTCTCCTGATTGACACCCTGCCCCCCAAAGGCCGCATCGCCGTGGACCAGCACTGGCAACACCTGCTTGCCGAGTGGGTCAGCGCGACGATCCATGCGGGCCCGCACAGAACCTTCAACCACCGGGTTGACGATTTCAAGATGAGAGGGGTTGAATGCCAGTGACAAATGAACGGGTCCACCTTCTGTGGTCACGTCAGAGCTGAAACCTTGGTGGTATTTGACATCACCGGATGGCAGGTCTTCAGGGGCCGTATGATCAAACTCGGCAAACAAGTCTGCTGGCAGTTTGCGCATGGTGTTCACAAGCACATTCAGACGGCCGCGGTGAGCCATACCGATAACAATTTCTTGCACCCCTTGGGTGCCTGCTGATTGAATCAATTCGTCCATCGAGGCAATGAAGCTCTCGCCACCTTCAAGCGAGAACCGTTTTTGGCCGACGTATTTGGTATGCAGGAAACGCTCCAACCCTTCAGCCGCAGTCAAACGATCAAGGATGTGTTTTTTCTTATCCGCAGTGAAGTTGGGTTTGCTGCGAATGCTCTCCAGCTTTTGCTGCCACCAGCGTTTTTCAGCCTGGTCGGTGGCGTACATGTACTCAGCGCCTAAGGTGCCGCAGTAGGTTTCACGCAAAGCATTGAGCAACTCACGCAGCGACATGCGGTTTTTGCCGAAAAACGTATTACTGGTGTCGAAGACAATTTCTTGGTCAGCATCGCTAAAACCATAGAAAGCCGGGTCCAAATCAGGGATATTTGGGCGTTCGGTGCGCTTCAATGGATCCAGATCAGCCCAACGCTGACCGACATTGCGGTAAGCCGCAATCAACTGCTGAACAGCGGTGCGCTTACGCCCCATTTCAGCGTCGGCGCTGGCCATGACGACCTTGGTGCCGCCAGCTTTCGCCCGCTCAGCGAAGGCGTTAATAACGGGCTGGTGCGGGACGTCTTTGGCGTTCGAGCCATCGGTTGCGGGAACATGTTGAAGTGCGTCGAAATAATCGCGCCAACTGTCAGGCACGCTACCCGGATTAGCCAAATAATTTTCATACATCTCTTCAACGTAAGGCGCGTTGCCTCCGAAGAGATAGGTATTGTCTTGATAGGTGCTGTAGACGGACGCTGCTGGTGACGCAGGTGTCTGTGGGTTTGAACTCATGAGAACGCTGACCTCCGTTTCCCTTTGGGAAACATTAGCTGGTTAAAGCTTGTTAATTAACCTTCCGCAGCACGGCTGGACCGATTCGCGGATGCGACTGTGGCAGGAAGGGCCTTCAGAAACACTCCTGATTGTGCCACTGAACGATGACACGGGTCAGCAGGTGAGGCCGAGGTCAACTTGACTGGATGCCAAGCTATCCAGCAAATCTATCTGTTTCCATGGCGATCTGTGTGCATACCGTACGGCACAAGCTGGCCACACGCTCATCAATGATGCGGTAAAAAATTTGCACGCCTTCACGGCGCTTACCCAAAACACCGGCTTGGTAAAGGGTATTTAAGTGCTGAGACATGTTGGGCTGCGTGGTGTCGATCTCACTGAGTAGCTCGCTCACGTTTTTCTCAGCACGACACAAGCTGCTGATGATCTTCAGGCGCATCGGCGCTGACATCACACGGAAAACTTCGGCGGCCAACTCGAACACTTCATCGGGTTCGGTCGTTCCAACTTGATTTTTTTGAATTGAACGCTTGACCATGACCTTGGGCTTTCTGCATGCGGCTCAAGGCCGCATCACTGACAACAACCCAGACTATAGCTTTTCAAATAGTCGTGAATCTAAAAGCGACCCAAGTCAGCCGATATAACCGGGATTGGGTTCAATGCCGCTGAGCTTTGGGGTGTTTAAACGGCGCGGAGCGACCTTGCCGCCGCTGGCTTTGAGCCAGGTTTCGACGACATCCCAGACCATCTTGTTGCCTTGGGTGCGTGCTTCTTCAGCCACAGGTGCCCAGCCGGCCACCTTGTACTTTTTATCGGCCTCAATGGCTTTGCCGTTGAGTTGCATGTTGTCAATACGCTGGCCCATGCCCGCGTTTGGCTTACAGTTATATTGGAGTCCACCGACACGAACCATGTCGCCGCCTTGCTGGTAATACGGGTCCGGGTTGAAGAGGTTGTCTGCCACGTCTTCGAGCACGGTCTTGATGGTTTCACCCGTCATTTCCGTGACTGTGGCGTAGGAATAGGTGGTTGCAGTCATGTCCATCAGCCATTCACGGGTGATGGTTTGTCCCGGCAGCAGCGTGGTGCCCCAGCGGAAACCTGGGGAAAAAGCGATTTCAGCGCCCTGCACGTCCATCAAGGCATCGACCAGCAACTGGTCACCAGTGCCGTTGAAGTTGCCGCGGCGGTAAAGCGTGCCCTCGGTCACGGCCAATTTTTCAGCGAGCTTGACTTCATATGGGGCGCGGAGCTTGGTGATCAACGCATCCATCTCCTTGTCTGCAGGCAGCATGTTTGCAAACACAGGCAGCAGCTTGTAGCGAAAGTCCACCACCTTTTTGTCTTTGATCTCCAGATCCAGCACGCCTAGAAACTTGCTGTTCGAGCCCGCGTTGGTGACGATGGTCTTGCCGCCTTTGTTCGCCACAATGCTGGCGACTGGCATGCCGTCGTGGGTGTGGCCTCCCAGAATGGCGTCAATGCCGCTGACGCGCGTCGCCATCTTCAAGTCGACATCCATGCCGTTGTGGCTCAACACCACGACGACTTGCGCGCCCTTGGCCCGGGCCTCGTTCACCATCAGCTGCATGTTCTCGTCTTGAATGCCAAAGGCCCAGTCTGCCACCATGTAGCGCGGATTGGCAATCGGCGTGTACGGAAAAGCTTGGCCAATGATGGCGCAGGGCACACCGTTGATCTCACGGATCACATAGGGTTTGAAGACGGGGTCACCAAAGTCTTGGGTCCTGACGTTCTGGGCCACGAAGTCAACCTTGCCGGCAAAGTCTTTGTCAATGATTTCCTTGACGCGCTCCATGCCCAGCGTGAACTCCCAGTGGCCGGTCATCACATCAATACCAAGCAATTTGGCCGCCTCAACCATGTCTTGGCCTTGCGTCCACAAGCTGGTGCCTGAGCCCTGCCAAGTGTCACCGCCGTCCAGCAGCAAGGCGCCGGGGCGACTGGCCTTCATGCGCTTAACCAGTGTTGCCAAGTGCGCAAACCCACCGACCTTGCCATACCGCTTGGCGGCGGTTTCGTAATTTAAAAACGTCAGCGCGTGCGCCTCAACCGTGCCGGGTCTGATCTTGGTAGCTTGCAACAAGTACTCGCCCACCAAATGCGGCAAATGACCCTTCATGTCACCCAAGCCGATGTTGATACTGGGTTCGCGAAAGTAAATCGGTTTGAGCTGCGCATGGCAATCAGTCATGTGCAGAAATGACACTTGGCCGAACTTGGGAAAGTCATACAGCGCGTTAGAAGCCGTGGCTGCGTCAGCCTCTGCGTAAGTTCCCAGCCCCATGCCTGCGGCAGCGCCCGCACCCAAGACCTGAAGCAACTCGCGTTTGGTTAAATTCATAAATTCGCAATCAGTAAAGTAGTGGCGTTTAAAAAACCCGGACAAGTCCGGGTTTTAAGGGCTAAACGATGAAAGGTCGCAGGTTACTGATTGACCGGCGACTTCGGATCCAGCAGCAGACCCACGATGTCGCGCACCTGACCTTCAGTCAAGATACCGGAGTGGCCCGCACGCGGCATGTTGGAGCATGCGTTGTAAGCCTTGGAGTTCCAGATCTTGCCCCAGGTGTATTCGAGCATCGGCTTGGCTTCTGGGCTTGCGGGATCGATGACGCCGCGCAGTTTGCCGTAGTTGTACAAGCTCGGGCCAATGGTGCCGAAGGAGATTTCTTCTTTGCTCATCTGGTGGCAGTTGTAGCAATTGCCACCATTGGCAGCACCCGCTGTGTCTGTCCAGGTCATGCCGCGACCGCTCTGGGCGATTTTTTCGCCCTCTTGCCAATCACCCAGAAATTTCCCATCACTTGGCCACTTGATCCTCTGGAAGTTGGCCGCTTCTAGGGCGCGCGCAGTTTTTTCGTCCAGAGGTTGACCCGCCACATCAGCGGCGCTACACAGGCGGTTGGTTTCGTCAGCATTGAGCACACTGGCCTTGACCATGCCCTCGTCCCTGAAAGAAGCTTTGACGATGTCGTTGGTTATCTTGTCGAGTTCGGCAAAACTAGGCGACGATGCGCAACCCACCGTGATAGCTGCCACAGCCAAAAGAGACAGCGTGATTTTGTATTTTGTCTTCATGTCGGACTTTCGGTATTAGCGTTTGAGGGCCGGCGCCACAGAGATGGCACCCTTGCCATTCACACCGAGATAAACGCCAAGCGCCACGGTGGCAACGCTGCCAAAACCGGGGAAGGGAAAGCGCTGCTGGCGGTAGCAGTCATTGAGCCGCTGCTGCATGCCCCACATCTGTCCGTTCGATACGCGGTAAGCCGGCCAAGCCGCAAAACCAACACCATCGCCCGGGTTTTTTGTCAGGTTGGGCAAGTCTTGCAAACGGATGCGCTTGCCGTCTGAGCCATGGCAGGAAGCACAGGCAAAGTCATGCGCGCCGGCGCGCTGAAAAAACAAGCGCTTGCCAACTTCGTAAAACACTTTTTCTTGCGCATGGGCTTGCGGTAAGTTGAACTTCTGCCCCTTGGACTCTGCTGCAATCCACGTCGCCAGCGCGGTGACATTGTTTTGCTCGCCTTTGCCAAAAGGTGTCTTGGCAATCTCTGCGGCATTGAAGCCCTGCAGCGTTTCCATGCAACTCACCAGCCGCGACTCTAAGTCTTGCATGCGTTGGGTGTCCGCAAAAAACCGCGGCAACTCTACAAACGCACCCTTGACGACACCGGGACCCTTGCCCAAGTCACATTGCGCTAGCGAGACTTTTTTAGGTCCCCGTGGCGTCTTCCAAAGGTCTTCGCCTTTGGCTTCAAAGAGTTCGGCCGGGTTACCGTCCTGCATCATGGCTCGGTACTCTTCGATCGACTCAATGGCGGACTTTTGCGCCCTAGCAGAAGAAGCCAACAAGCCAGATAAGACCAGCGCCGAGGCGATCAGTGGAACTGATTTAGAAAATGTCATGAGCGCCCCGTGAGGTCAAAAAGTGAAAAATATCAAGAAACTGTCGCTTCGTCAGTGCGATTTTCGCCCCTGTTGTCTTTCCAGTTGACGACGACCTTGTCCCCAGCCTTGGCGCCCCTGACAACGAACTGAAGGAACGGGTTTTTAGCCACGGCTGGGCCCCATTCGGCGTTGAAGACTTGTTTGCCATTAAGACTGGCGGTCACTTCTTGAATGAACCAAGCCGGAATGATTTTGCCTGCTGGGTCTTTGCGTTGACCACTTTCCATTTCATGCGCCATCAGCACACGAACGGTTGCTTTGCCTGCGGCTGCTTGGGCGCGAATGCGCATCGGATCTGCCATGTTGTAACTCCTGAATTTGAAAAATGTGGGATCGGACCAGCTGGCTGAAAATCAGCCGCCGCAACCGCCCAAGGTGACCTTGACTTCTTTTTTGGCAAACAGCGCTTTGCCGTCAGCCATGATCGCCACCGCATAAACGTCGGAGGATTGACCCATCTTGGAGCGCGTAGAAAATGCCGGATCTATGCTCTCCGTGACATCGAACATCGCCACCAAAGCGGAAGGATTTTTTTCAACCAGCAGTAGCAAGCGCTTGACACCCGGCAGCGCGCAACTGACGGCCAAAGGGACGACAGCCCCGTTTTCAGCGATGTCAGGGGCGGTGATGCTGACGTCCTTGCTTTCTGTCAACGTACTGCCGCCGTACGCTTTGATGGCGTCTTGCAAGCTCTTGGCATCAAAGGCGGCCTTGTTGAACGCCCAGGCAAATTGCGGGAACAGCCCGGTGCCCGCCAAAAGGCCCGCCACAACGGCAGTTTGTTTGAGGGTTTGTCTGCGTGACTGCATTCGATTCTCCTGATTTAAGTACATGGTAATTGAGTCTTCCAACGATGTCAGCGATGAAATCCCAGACATCGTTCTAAATACGTGAAGGGCCTTATCGGACAGCACCTGTGGCCAGCCACTCAGCGATCACTTTGGCATCAGCCTCTGTCAGAGTCTGGGCCGGCATCGGAATAGAACCCCAGACGCCAGATCCGCCTGATTTGATCTTGCTTACCAAGTAGACAGCCTTACCGGCATGCTTCTTGGCAATATCGACAAAACTGGGGCCCAAAATTTTCTTCTCTACTGCATGGCAAGCCGTGCAGTTGTTCTTTTGAGCCAGTGCTACCGCAGCCGGTACGGCAAGCGCGCTCGAAATTGTAGCGGCGGACGCAACACCCTTCTGGCCTTCAGGGCGACTCGTGTCGACACCATGCTGCGCGCCAATCACTCGATTCTGCTCGGCTAGATTGCCGTGCGCATTACGGGCAAAGTCTGGTAACAAGGATGCCACGCTGGGTTCTGTCGCGCAGTTCTTCATGCAGGCCGTATTGCGCACGTCGGGCTGGCGGGTGCCGTTGAATTCATTGCCAGGCCACATCGCGTGCTGCGTGGTCATACCGTTGCGGTTGGGCATGCGGGCTTGCACTTCGGCGATGTTTTTGTCAGACAAAGTGAAGTTTTCAGGCACCACACCGCCGAGGTTAAGCAAGAAGGCCGTCACCGCATAAACCTCTTCGGTGCTCAAAGACTTTGGCTGATTCCAAGGCATCGCGCGGTTGATGTAATCCCACATCGTCGAGACTGTTGCCAGCTTCATCAACATGGTGCGCCCAGTTGTCGGGTCCAGCAGTTTGGCGACTCGCCCGGTCTTCACGTCCTCGGCCGTGGTACCGCCAATCAATGGCATGAAAACCTCGTTGGACTCACCAAAAATACCGTGGCAACTGGCGCATTTACCTTCCCAGACATCTTGCCCCCGGCTCACAGAACCGGAGCCTGCGGGCAGCCCCTTGAAGTCGGGCCGCACATCTATGTCCCAAGCTGCCACTTCTTTGGGCGTTGCAAGCCGGCCAATACCCGCGTACGGATTGGCGGTTTGGGCCGTCACCCAACCGGCGCAAACCAGCGCGCCCACGGCCAGCAGTGCGTCACGAGAGTTGAACATTTTTGACCTCGCCGTTTTCCTGGACCAGCCACGACTGAATCGCGTTGTTGTGATAAATCGAACGCGTTCCGCGGACCTCCCGCAACAGCTTGTAGGTCGGCTGCACGTAGCCGGTTTCATCGGTGGCCCTGCTTTGAATGATGGCGGGTTTACCGTCCCAAACCCAGTCGAGATTGAAGCGACTGAGCGCTTTTGACAGCACCGGTGTTTCGAGTCTGGCCTGACGCCAATTGCGCCCCCCATCGACAGACACATCGACCTTCTTGATCTTGCCTCTGCCCGACCAAGCCAGCCCAGTGATGTTGTAAAAACCTTTGTCGAGCAGCACCTGACCGCCCGAGGGCGTGGTGACCACGCTTTTACACTCCTGCAAAATGCTGTACTGACGCTGCAGGCCACCGGGCTGCAGGTCAAGGTAGTGAATCGCTTCATCCTTGGTCGCATAAGGTTTGTCGCCAAGCTCGACTCGGCGCAGGTATTTGATCCAGCTCACGCCCTGCACGCCGGGCACCACCAAGCGCAAGGGATAGCCGTTTTCAGGGCGCAGCATTTCGCCGTTTTGACCGTAGGCGACCAGCACTTCGCCCGACAAAATCAGACTCATCGGGATGGTCCGGGTCATGGACGAACCCTCGCCGCCCTCAGCCAGCACGAACTTGCCATTCTTCAAATCAGCGCCTGCGATTTCGAGCAAGGTGATGAGCGGCACACCGGTGAATTCACTGCATGAAATCATGCCGTGGGTGTATTGGCAGGTTGGGACCGCCACGTTGCCCCATTCGGCAGCTGTGTTGGCGCCACATTCAATGACGTGAAAACGCGAGACCGAGGGCAAACGCATGATCTCGTCCATGGTGAACACATGTGGCTTGCTGACCATGCCGTTGACCATGAAACGGTGCTTGGAAGGGTCAATGTCCCACCAACCCTGATGATGCCGCTCGAAGTGCAGTCCGCTCGGTGTGATGATGCCAAACAAGGACTGCAACGGTGAAAACGAGACTGAGGCTTGCGCCGTCTGGGTCAGACCCGGGCTTTGCCGACGCTGCACATTGCTTTCATATTGCGATGGCTTTCCATAGCCGTCCGTGACGACACCCTGCCCCAGGCCCGTGCTGTGCGCAGGCAAATTAAGAATATTGGTATCACCGCCTTCGCTGGGCACAGGGTTACCCTGAGCCAGCCCATTAGATGCTCCCATACCCGCAGCGGCCGCGGCAAACGCTCCGCGAATGAAGTCGCGCCGGCCTTTTTTGGCCTCGACAGCAACAGTCTCTATGTCCGCCCGGCCGAGAAAATTTTCCGGTGCTTTTTGAATTCGACCTGAACCCAGGCCTGCCATCAGGTCTTCGTGCTTCACGGTGACTCCTTGAGATTTTGGCTCGTCATTTTTTATCAATTTGCCACAAACGTGTATCAGCCCATCAACGGCATCAGAATTTAATTTGTAATATTCGCATTCACTAATATAAATGGTCGTAATGCTATTTCGCTCGGTGTTTACCCGAACATGGCGTACGTCTCGGTCAAAGCGGTGATTGGCCGCGACTCACTTGAACTGGTAGTGTTCCAGGTTCAGCACCGCGCTGATGGCGGTCACTTCTTCAGGGAACAAGGCCAAGTTGAGCTCCATGTTGCACTGCTCAATCATCCCGCGCAGTGCGCCGGGCGAGTTGATACGGCCGCTGGATTGGTAGATGGCGGATCCATCTCCACCGACCTTGCGCTGGTGGCAAGCGACACACTGGTTATCGACGATCAGTCGCACGCCGAGCTGCAAATCTGCCCCGACAAAAATGGCAGGTCCTTGCGCTAGCGTCGCAAGAGGGGCGAGCAAAAGAAAGACAGTGAGCAAAGAGGTGAAGGTCATGGTCGGTCTAAAGGAAAACGCCAGTATGCCGCTACTTGACCTCGCGCTCCATCAGCAAATACGTGTTGTAAGCGTTCATACGGTTCACCACCTTGAAAAGCGGCAGATAAGCGAAGCGCGACCAGTCTGCCGCTTCGTAAGCCGAGTCAAATGGCTCCATGTTTTTCGCCGCCTCCGCCATGCTCCTGCGCAAATAGACGAGGTAGTCACGCGTTAACGCCATATCGCTCCGCCCTTCGTTTGACAGGGGACCGTGACCAGGCACGACCACGGTGGTGTCAAAAGTCAACAGAGTTTCGAGTGCCTGAATCCAGTGACCGCTGTCGGCTTGCCCAACATATGGAATGCGATTTCGAAAGACCAGATCACCGGCAAACAGCACTTTGTCATGCGGCAGGAAAACGACCAAGTCTTCAGGCGTATGAGACGGGCCGACCGGCTGCAACACAAACCGTACGCCACCGACAGTCAACTCGGTCGGGCCATCGATCCATTCATCTGCGGGCACCAGCCGAGTGGATTCGTCAACCCAAGGGAAGAGCTCTTGCCGCGAACTCTCCATGCGCAAGCGTGCTGTGTCGGACTGCAAATACGCAAGGGCCGCACCATGTGCCACGATGCGCGCGCCCTGCGCCTTGAAAGTTTGCAGGCCGTAAATGTGGTCGGCATGGTAATGCGTGACGATGACATGCGTGACTGGCAGGGGCGTGACCTTGCGAATCTCGATCAACAGCTGCTCGGCCAAGGCCGGTGAACCCAGCGCATCGATGACGACCACACCTGCGGGCGTGACCACAAAGCCGGCATTGGAGATGAAGTTTTGATTGGCGCTAGAGCCCATGGCGGACAGGCCTTCGACGTACCAAGCGATTGTGGACACGCGCTGCGCTGTCATGTTGACATCAGTGCTGACGTTGGCAGCTTGAGGTTCAGCAGCAGTCGGAGTCTGAGCTACCACCTGAGCCACCGGCCAAAGCATCAGCGCCAAAATCGGCAGTAGCGTCCGGTGCTTGAAAAACGGCATGTCTCCCCTCCCCTGTGATCGATAAAAAACTTCTCTTGGCCCGCTCCAAATATAAGTCAAAAGCGAATTAAGGAGTTGGGAGATGCCAGTTGATCAGCTCGCCATGCGATCCCTGATCTGCTGCAAGGCAGCCGGATCGTCCATGCTCGTCAGATCGCCGGCATCACGACCTTCGCAAACAGCTTGAATCACGCGGCGCAACAGTTTGCCGCTACGGGTCTTCGGCAAGGCCGTGACGAAACGGACGCGCGCCGGCCGGGCGACAGCGCCCAAATCGCCATCGACCCGCTTCATGATCTCGCGCTCAAGCAGGAGTGCGACTGCCGGATCACTTACCTCACTGGCGTCTTTGAGCACGACAAAGGCCATGGCGACTTGCCCCTTGAGGTTGTCAGCGACGCCGACCACCGCCACTTCTGCCACAGCAGCATGGGCTGAAATGCTTTCTTCGATCTCACGCGTACCCAAACGATGCCCGGCGACGTTGATCACATCATCCGTTCGACCGAGGATGAAGTAATAGCCGTCCTCGTCCCGAATGCCCCAGTCGAACGTGTTGTAAACCAGCTTGCCCGGGATGCTCTTCCAATACGTTTTGACGAAGCGCGCATCGTCTTTCCAGATGGTTTGCATGAAACCGGGTGGCGTCGGGCCATCCAGTACCACCACGCCTTTTTCATTCGGCTGGGTGAGTTCTTCACCGGTGTTTTCATGCAGCAGTTTGACGTTGTAGCCGTACATCGGCAGACCCGGACTGCCAAACTTGCTGGCCATCGGCGCCAAGCCATTGGCCACGGTAAGCAGCGGCCAGCCGGTTTCGGTTTGCCAGTAGTTGTCGATGATCGGCACATTCAGGCCTTCGCTGATCCAGCGCGCGGTCGGCTCGTCCAACGGTTCCCCCGCCAGATAGAAAGCACGGAGACTCGAAAGATCGTATTTTTTTAGCAGCGCAGGGTCTTGTTTTTTAAGCACGCGCACAGCCGTCGGCGCGCTGAACATTCCGGTGACTTTGTACTTTTCGACCAGGCGCCACCAGATTCCACCGTCGGGCTGACCATCCAGGCCTTGCGTTGGCAAACCCTCGTACATGATGGTCGCCATGCCGGCAATCAACGGGCCATAAACGATGTAGCTGTGACCAACGACCCAGCCAATATCACTGGTTGAAAAGAAGGTTTCACCGGCACGGCCGTCAAAAATAAACTTCATGCTGGCCGCCAAGGCGACCGCATAGCCAGCGGTGTCGCGCTGAACGCCTTTGGGCTTGCCAGTGGTGCCGCTGGTATAGATGGTGTAGCTAATGTCGGTCGAATTCATCGGCTCGCAAGGGACTTGCGCATCGATGTGTTGCTGCCGTAATGCTGACCACAAATGGTCGCGCCCAGCAACCCAATCCATCGGTGCGAGTTGCCGGTCAGACAACAGTACAGCGTCAGGCTTGTGCTTTGCCAGACGAATCGCTTCGTCTAACAAGGGCTTGTAAGGCATGGGCTTGCCACCACGCGAACCGGCATCGGCGCTGACGATGACTTTCGGTGTGGCGTCGTCAATCCGCGAGGCCAGCGAACCACTGGCAAACCCGCCAAACACCACGCAATGAATCGCCCCGATGCGGGCACAGGCGAGCATCGCAAAAGCGGCATCGGCCACCATCGGCATGTAGATCAAAACGCGATCGCCCTTTTGCACCCCCAGTGATTTCAAGCTGGCGGCCATGCGTTGGACTTCGCGATGCAATTCGCTGAAGGTGTAGGTTTTTTCGGTGCCGGTTTCGGTCGAGATCGCAATCAGCGCGGCCCGATCTGAACTCTCATTCAAATGCCGGTCGACCGCGTTGTGGCACAGATTGGTTTGACCGCCTTCGAACCAGCGCGCAAATGGTGGGTTGTCGTAGTTGCAGACTCGCTCATACGGCTTGAACCAGTCGATCAACTTGGCCTGCTCAGCCCAGAATGTATCCGGATGGTCGATGGACTGGCGGTAAAAGTCGGCGTAGTTGACTGGGGTCGGCGCGATGATCATCTCGAACTCCGTTTAATCTGAATTCATAATTATTGATAATAGACTTGCATCAGCCTGACTTCAATAATCTGATGGCGGGCGCCCCCCGGACTCACTTGATCAGCGACTGCACCCGCTTAAACATCTCATGGTCAGCCGTGCGTAACCATTCAAAAGCCACCATCTCAGTGGTCACCAATTCGGCTCCATTGCCGGCCAGGCGGTCAAAAGCGGCATCCCGATTGCGCTCACTGCGCGAGCTGCAGGCATCGGTCACAACCCAGACGTCAAACTCTTCTTCAAGCAAATCAAGCGCAGTTTGCAGCAAGCAAACATGGGCCTCACAACCGGCGATCACGATGGTGCCACGACCTTCTTCTTCAGCCGGTGCCGCCTGCTTTTGCAAATGCTTGGGCAGACTGCGCGCATTACCGCCAGCCGCGGCTTTGCGAACCGGCGGACGCAACCAATCCGACAGACCGTCGGCCACGGCGCTGAAAGACTGCTTATCCATCACCCTGCCGCCGGCTTGCTCGATAGCGGCCTGTAAGTCCGGCACATTGGGGCCCAATTCTTCAGGACTTTGCGCAGTGCCCCAAACCGGCACTTGCAACGCGTCTGCCAAGCGGGCCAAGCGCAGTGCGTTGGCCAGTACCCGCTCATGTTCAAAAATGGAAGGCATCAGCCGGACTTGGTAGTCCACCAGCAACAGTTGGGATTCTTCGACGTCAAGCAACATTGAGTTGTCCAATCAAAAAGCATGCGGGCGAAGGTCACCCGCGATGCGGCATCTTGCCAGAAGTCACCAACGACTACATGCCGCCCAAGTCCTGAATCGCATCAACCACCAAGCCTGTGCCAACCGCAATCAGCAAAATATCAGAGGCGACGCGCACATATCGGTGGCCCGATGGCGGCACGCCAAGGCTGACGACCATGGCAGCCGGAACCGTGTGGTAGATCACAGTCGGTGCCAAACGCTGGCCCACACTGTAGTAACGAACCTGGCCAGGTGCCCTGCAGCCATTTTGGGTTTTCCTCAAGCCTGGGGGGCAACGTCCGGTACGGTACTGGTTGCCGTAATAGTCGTGCACAGCAGACCGTTGCCGATCTTGGAAGAAGCCACCGGCCCGCATCTCGACGCGAGCGGGACCTTGCCGATCCGAACCTCGTTGATCTGGACCTTGACGGGCTTGACCTTGACGCTCAGGGGCTTTTCTATCTCGTCCCTGTGAATGCTGGCCACCCTTGCCGCGGTTGCCACCATCGTTGTCATTACGTCCACCCGGCCCATCATGCTTTTGCGCCATCGCTGCGCCGCAGAGCAGTAAGCCGGACAGCAAAACACCCAACTGGCGGCTGAGCTGTGATCCGACTGTAATGTCTTGGGGGCGGGGAAACTTATTGTTGATAGCAGGCATAATTTTCCTCAAAGTGAACAAATGGCGCACTGAGCCCTCGTTTTGATAACGATAAGGCGCCCATCAAAGGCACCTCAACATCGCTCACCAAAACACAATAATTAATAACTCAGTATTCATTTTTATTCTAACTTTGCAATAAAAATAAACTCTTAAGTACAAGGTAACGAATTGTCTCGTCAGCATAACCTCGGTTACAACTCTGTTAAAACATCGTCATGAAACGATCAGCAATCCCCGTTCCGTGGCTGAGGGCCGATGAAGCGTTTCCAGCAGTGAGTACCGCTTGGGGAGCCAGCGATCCGGCACCCGGTTTGCTTGCGGCGGGCGGTGTGCTCGACGCCCAAAGCTTGGTACGAGCCTACAGCGCTGGCATCTTTCCGTGGTTCAGCTTGGGTCAACCGATTTTGTGGTGGAGCCCCAACCCGCGGATGGTGCTTAAGACCAGCCAGTTCAAATTGCATCGATCGCTCAAGAAAACACTGCAGCGGTTTCTTTCCGAACCTGGCTGTGCCATGCGGATTGATAGCGCCTTCGATGAAGTCATCAGGGCATGTGCCCATGCCCCACGGGAAGGCCAAGCGGGTTCTTGGATTGTCCCGGACATGATTGCAGCCTACATTGATCTACACAAAGCTGGGCATGCGCACAGTATCGAAACTTGGGTCAACGGAGAACTGGTCGGTGGGCTTTACTGCGTCAACATAGGCGGCATCGTGTTTGGCGAGTCGATGTTTGCGCGCCAGACCGATGCATCAAAAATTGCCTTGGCAGCCTTGGTCGCTTTTTGCATGGCGAAGGGCATCAGCATGATTGATTGTCAGCAAAATACCCAGCACCTCGCATCGTTTGGGGCGGGTGAAATAAGCCGTGAAGACTTTACCGCCCACGTGAACGATCAAACGCTCAGACCGGCCCCGAATTGGATCTTTGAGTCACCTTACTGGAAAGAAATCGGGATAACATTTTGACGAAACGCGCTTAACCCACTGTCACACGTGACCCATCTCAAAGACCTGCCACTGCAGACCCTGCAATTTTATGCAACGGCACCCTACCCTTGTAGCTATTTGCCGGGCAGGCAGGCCCGATCCCAAGTGGCTACGCCTAGTCATCTGATTCACAACGCCGCTTATTCGCAGCTGGTCGCCAACGGTTTCAGACGCAGCGGCATGTTCACTTATCGGCCCTATTGCGACGGCTGCCAAGCTTGCGTCCCCTTGCGAGTAGTCGTCAATGAATTCCAAGCAGACCGCAGCCTGCGCCGTGCGTCGCTGCGGCACCAACAGCTTGCAGCCAGAGTGCTCAAGCTGGGTTTCACCCCAGAGCACTACGACCTTTATTTGCGCTATCAAAACAGCCGACATGCCGGCGGCGGGATGGACCACGACAGCGTCGACCAATACACCCAGTTTTTGCTGCAAAGCCGCGTTAATTCACGCTTGGTAGAGTTTAGGGAGCCCGCAACTGATGGTGAACCTGGCATGCTCAGAATGGTCTCAATTCTGGATGTGCTCGATGACGGCATTTCAGCGGTTTACACCTTCTACGAACCCGACGCCAAAGCCAGTTATGGCAACTACGGCGTGCTGTGGCAGATTGACCAAGCGCTCCTCCTCGGCTTGCCCTATGTGTACCTGGGCTACTGGATAGAACAGAGCCCTAAGATGAATTACAAGGCGCGCTTCAAACCCAACGAAATACGCTTGAATGGAGACTGGGTGCGCTCAGCGCCCTAGGGTGAAACCATGTTGACGGCGCGACGATCATCTAAGCCGTAACACTTAACATTACATAGCGAAAGATTTAGCAGCATTGAAAACTGTAGGGGTTTTCTAGGGAAAACTTCGTGTAGCAGCCATAAATAAAAAAGGACTTAGAGCCTTTCGACGCTAAGTCCTTGATTTATATGGTGTGAAACCGCTCTAATGAAGCCTTGAAACCCGCATGAATGCTAGTCTTTGCTTTTTGAAATGCCGTTTAGTTCCCCGACTTGTTCCCCGGTGTTGCCTTTGATACCCCACTAGTCAAACGATAACAGGTCTGCCTGTTTACTGTCGTTTGTTTCGACCCCGATGGCCAGTTCAAATTCCCCCACTTATGGCCAGTCAAACTCCTCCATGGGAGGACGTCTAGATTATGACGAATCGCCGGTCACGGCGATGCGGGCGGCCGCTTCTTTGAGTCGGTAACTCTTGCCCTCGAACTCCAGCATCGCG